>JAMJQR010000030.1 GCA_023554335.1 Candidatus Benthicola marisminoris | reverse complement strand
GGGAGCGCGGATGATCGGCGGCCGCACGCTGCTCCAGGTTCTCGGGCTGTACGCGGCCGGCTCGTGGCTGGTGCTGCAGGTCGTGGATGTCCTCAAGGACAACATGGGGCTGCCCGACTGGGTGTTTCCGTTCGCGTTCGTCCTGTTGATGATCGGGCTCCCGATCATTCTCACCACGGCCGTGGTTCAGACGCGTCTGGCGAAGCCGGCCGGCGCCGCGGACGAGGGGAGCGGTGAATCGACCGGCGGGCCCGATTCGGCGGACCCGGCCCCTTCGCCCCCCGCAGAGATCCGCGGGCTGTTCACCTGGCGGAACGCTCTGCTCGGAGGCGGGCTGGCATTTCTCCTTCTCGCCCTCGGTACCGGCGCATTCATGTACATGCGCGGGGCGGGGATCGGGCCGGTGGGCTCGCTCGTGGCCGCGGGTGTGCTGGAGGAGAAGGCGAAAGTCGTTCTCGCCGATTTCGAGGCGGAGGACGAGTCCCTCGGGCGCACCGTGACGGAGTCGTTCCGGGTGGACCTCGCCCAGTCGCCCGTCATTCGGCTCGTGGGACCCGACTCGATCGCGGACGCCTTGACCCGCATGGGCCGGACGGGGGACGCGGCGCTCGACGAAGAGACGGCGCGGGAGCTCGCGCAACGCGACGGATTTCCCGCCGTGATCGCGGGCGAGATCGCTCCCGTCGGATCCGGCTACGTGCTCACGGCCCGGCTCGTTGCGGCGTCGGATGGAGTCGTGCTCGCGTCGGCGCGGGCCTCGGCGCCCGACGACGCCTCGCTGCTGGGCGCGATCGACGAGGTCTCTACCCGGCTCCGCGAGCGGATCGGCGAGTCGTACACGTCGCTTCGCGAGACGCCCTCGCTCGCGCACGTCACCACGCAATCTCTCGCTGCGCTCCGCAAGTACACGGAGTCCGTGGACGCCGCCTATCGCGACGAGGACCTCGAGGCGGCGGTCCGGCTGCTCGAGGAGGCGGTCGCGCTGGATTCGACCTTCGCCCTCGCATGGCGCGCGCTCGGAGTGACCTACCGGAACATCGGGGGCAACTGGGACCGAGCCGCCGAGGCGCAAGAGGCCGCGTACCGGCACCGTGACCGGCTGACCGAGCAGGAGCGCTACCTCGTGGAGGGCACGTATCACAGCGATCTGACTCGCGACCGGGACAAAGCGATCGCGGCCTACGAGTCGATTCTCCGCCTCGACCCGGACAATTCCCAGGCCCTGAACAACATCGGGGTGAACTACTGGCGGCAGGCGGACTTCGAGAAAGCGCTGAGTTGGTATCGCCGGGCACTGCTGGCGGCGAAGGGGGAGCGGTCGCTTCACATCGCCAACATGGGGATCGTGCACGCGAATCTCGGCAACCTGGATTCGGCGTCCGTCTGGTACGCCCGACTCGACTCGTTTCCGCCCAACATGTTGTACGAGGACTGGAGGGCGAATTTTCTCTGGCTGACCGGTGACGAAGGGGCGTTCCGGACGGAGCTGGAGCGCTTGAGTGACGAGTCGACCGGGGAACGGGGACGGGAGCGGGCGGCGCGCGCGCTCGAAGATCTCGAGATCCTGCACGGGAAGGTGCAGTCGGTGATCGAGGAATCGGAACGAAGCGCAGATCAGGAACGGGCAAACGGCGATGCCGACGCGGCGGTTCGCTCCCTCAGGAACGTCGCCTGGCTCCACCTCGAGGTGCTCGAGGACACGACGGCGGCCGTGGAGATGGCCGACGGATTGATCGAGTGGATCGATTCGGACACCAGCTCGATAGAGGACCCGCCCCTGGGCAGCCTCGCCAGCCTGATGTTCGCCGCAGGTCGGGTTGATCAGGGCCGCGCCCTCGCCGAACGGAATTGGGCAGAGGTGCCCGAGCAGCGCCGGAGATGGTTCGGGAGCGAGCGCGATACCTGGTTGCGGTTCGAGACCGCACGCGGATCGGGACGACCCGAGGAGGCGCTTCAGGCGTTCCGGTCGCTGCCGCCCCGGACCTGCCGGCCTTGTGACCAACTGGAGATCGCTCGGCTGTTCGATGCAGCCGGCCAACCGGACTCGGCGGCCGTGTACTACGAGAGCTACCTGGAGACTCCTTTCAACTTCCGCATCTTCGTAGATGCGCGGAATCTCGCCGACGTCCATGAACGGCTGGGGCAGCTGTACGACGAGCGGGGCGACCTGGAGAACGCCGCGCTGCACTACGCCCGGTTCGTCGAATTGTGGGCCGACGCAGACCCCGAGCTTCAGTCCCGCGTAAGGGCGGCGCAGGCGCGACTCGAAGAGATCGTGAAGGAGCGCGGGTGAGCGGGAAGAGCGGTCTCTGGCAGGTCCTTGCCCTCTATGCGGGTGCCTCCTGGCTCGTGCTCCAGGTGGTAGACGTGGTAAAGGACAATCTGGGCCTGCCGGACTGGGTTTTTCCGTTCGCGCTTCTTCTTCTGCTGATCGGCCTGCCGATCATCGTGGCGACTGCGGTCGTCCAGGGACGTCAGGCCGCGAAGGTCGCCGCATACCGGGACGGTCCCGTCGTCGACCGGCCGTCGGAAGCGTCCACGCCCGAGCCCGAAGCGCGGCACAGGCTCTTCTCCTGGAAGTATGCGCTCACCGGAGGCGGGCTTGCGCTACTTCTGCTCGTCGTGGTCACCGGCGGATTCATGTTCATGCGCAACCAGGGCATCGGTCCCGTAGGTTCCCTGGTCGCCAAGGGCATGCTGGATGAACGAAGCCCGGTAATCCTTACGGCCTTCGTCGCCGATGACCCGAGTCTCTCCCGCGCTGCTACCCAGGCATTTCGGGTAGACCTGTCTCAGACCAGCATCGTCCGAGTACTGGAACCGGCCGCGTATGCCGATGCGCTCAAGCGTATGCAACGGGATCCGGCGGATCCTCTCACCGTCCCCGTCGCCCGCGAGCTCGCCGTGCGCGAGGGCGTTCCGGCAGTCATCGGCGGAGAGATCGTCGAGGCGGGAGGCAGCTACGTCCTTGCGGCCAGCGTCGTGGCGGCCGAATCGGGCGAGCTCCTCGTGACACACCGTGAGACGGCGCAGGGCGATACTGAGATCATCCCATCGATCGACCGCCTCTCGCGGAAGATCCGCGAGTTGATCGGCGAGTCGTTTACGTCTCTTCGCGCCGATCCTCCGCTCGCCGCTGTCACGACATCTTCGCTCGAAGCCCTAAAGCTGTATTCGGAGGCGCTCGAGGAGATCGACCGACGCGGCGTGTCGGATGCTGGCATCCCGCTGCTCGAGGAGGCAGTGGCGATGGATCCCGGGTTCGCGAGCGCATGGCGTAAGCTCGGCGTTCAGAGGCAGAACTCGGGCCGCGAGACTTCGGCAGTGCACGAAGCCTTGACCCGTGCATACGAGCTCCGGGACCGTTTGACCGCGCGCGAGAGGCTGCTGGCCGAAGCCTCCTACTACTCGACGGTTCTCGTTGACAGACCGCGCGCGGCGGGCGCGTACGATCGCATGCTCGATATCGACCCGAGCGACAGCTGGGCGCTTACGAATCTTGCCGTGATTCGCCGCAGAAACGGAGAACTAGACCGCGCCCTGGAACTGTTCCAGCGCGCGACCGCGGTCGATTCCGGCCCGATCCAGATCAGCAACGTCATGTGGACTCAGATACGCGTCGGACAGCTCGACGAAGCGCTCGAGACAGCGGCGATCGGATTGCGCCTTCACCCGGCCACCGCGGCATTTCATGGCGGACGCGTCATCGTCGCGATGCATCGCGAGGATTACGAGACGACCCGCGCCGAACTTGATTCGGCCTCGAGCGCACTGCCGGACGACGAAGGCATCCGGATCGGGACCGCATGGTGGACGGGGAATCTGAATCTGCTGGAGGGTCGCGTTCAGAGCGCGATCGGACACTTCGCAGAACGAACCGCTCTAGTTGAGCGCCGTAATCCCGCTGCGGGAAGGTATGATTGGGCACCCGCCTGGATTGCGCTGCAGGTGACACGGGATACGGCGTCCGCCGCGCAGCACGTGGCCCGGATCCTGTCCGAGGAGCCAATGAATCAGCTTGACCCGCTCGACCGACCATACGGTGAGTTGATCGGTCTGTATGCCGCGATCGGAGACGAAGCACGGGCCCGGAACACGCTCGCCGATTATCGCAGCGCCCTCCCTGAGGCCCCTGACAGCAGATGGGAGGATGATGAGGTGCGGATGGAGGCTCGCCTCGCGATGGCAGCCGGCCGGTACGAAGAATCGATTGATCACTGGAAGCGCCTTCGTGAGATCAACCCCGGCTGCGTGGGTTGCGAGCTGGAAGGAATCGCCCGCGCTCACGACGGGGCTGGCAGGTACGCTGAGGCGATAGACTGGTACCACCGCGAGCTGGAGGAGCCGTTCTGGGGATCTCCACCCGACCGGGCGCTCATCTTCGAACGACTGGGTCAGCTGTACGACCTGACAGGTGACCGGGACAACGCCGCCGTCTACTATGCGCGGTTCGTGGAGCTCTGGGCCGAGGCCGATCCCGAACTTCAGCCCCGCGTGCAGGCCGCCCGAGCCCGACTCGAAGAGATCGTGAAGGAACGCGGATGAAGAACCGCAACCTGTGGCAGATTCTGGCGCTGTACGCCGGCGCCTCCTGGGTGGTGCTCCAGGTGGTGGACGTGGTCAAGCAGAACCTGGGATTGCCCGACTGGGTCTTCCCGTTCGCGCTACTGCTTCTGCTCATCGGAATGCCGATCATCGTCGCAACGGCGCTGGTGCAGGGGCGGCAGGTGCCCGCGGCGGCCAGCAACGAATTCGCCGGCGACGAACCCGCGACGCCGGTCTCACCGCGGTCGGATGACGCGACCCGAAGGCTGTTCACGTGGCGGAACGCTCTCCTCGGCGGCGGGCTTGCCTTCGTGCTGCTCGCGATCGTTACCGGCGGTTTCATGTTCATGCGCGATCGAGGCATCGGGCCCGTGGGCTCTCTCGTCGCCAGCGGTCTGCTCGAGGAGAAAGCCGCGATCGTGGTGGCGGACTTCACCGGCGAGGATCCGTCGCTCACGCGCGCAGCGACCCAGGCCTTCCGGGTTGACCTCTCGCAGTCGGAGCTCGTGAAACTGGTCGAGCCGGCGACTCTCGACGATGCACTGGCGCGCATGGAGCTGCCGGAGGACCAGGCGCTGACGCCCGATGTCGCCTACGATCTCGCGGTCCGCGAGGGCTATCCTGCCGTGATCGAGGGGGAATTGACCTCGGTGGGAGATGGCTACGTCCTGACGGCTCGGCTCGCGGATGCGCGGAGCCAGGAGACGCTGGCCTCGCTACGTGAGACGGCTGCCAACGCCAACGAGATCATTCCCGCCATCGACCGCCTGTCCGGGAAGATGCGTGAGAAGATCGGCGATTCCTACTCGAGCATGCGGGCTGACGAACCGCTCGAGCAGGTGACGACCGGCTCTCTCGAAGCGCTCGAGAAGTACTCCCGGGCTCTCGAGCTGTTTGCGGCGGGGACGGACCATGAACTGGGCGTCGATCTGCTGGAGGAGGCGGTCGCGATCGACAGCGCCTTCGCCATGGCGTGGCGCAAGCTGGGGGTGGAGCTCACCGGAGATCGGGCCCGCGAGATCGAGGCCATCGAGAACGCCTACCGACACAGGGATCGCCTGACCGAGCGGGAGCGTCTCCTCGCCGAGGCCCAGTACTACCTGGACGTAGAGGCTGATCCGCGCAAGACGATTTCGGTCTACGAGCGGCTGGTTGACCTCGATCCGAGCGACTCGTGGGCGCTGAACAACCTCGGCGCCTCGTACGTCGAGCTCGGGGAGTGGGAGGAAGCCGAGCACTGGGTCGCCCGCTCCGTGGCCGTTGACTCGACCGTCAAGTCCCTGACCAACGTCGCGTTCACCCAGATTCAGCAGGGCAAGCTGGACGAGGCGGAGGCGACTCTCGCGATTGCCGATCGGATCGCGCCCGGCAACGAGCGGAACCTGCTTCACCATTACGCGCTTGCGGCGAATCGACAGGATTGGGCCGAAGCCGAGACGTGGGCCCGCCAGATGCAGGCCACTACCGACCCGGCCTGGGCGGGAACAGGGACATTTCAGCTGGCCAGCCTGGCGGCGATCCGGGGCAACCTGGCGGAGGCGGAAGCGCTCTGGCGGGAGGCGATCGACGAACAGAAGCGAGCGGGAGCGCTCGTCACATCGGGACCGCTGTTTCAGGTCTTCGATATCAACCTGGACGTGCGCGCGGACACCGCCCGGGCGCTCGGCACGCTCGAGGAGATCCTCGAGATCGATGATCTCGAATCGCTGGACCCGCTGAATCGGCCCTATCTGGGGCTGGCGGGCTGGTTCGCCAGAGCCGGTGACCGAGCCGAGGCGCAGGCTCTGCTGGACCGCTTCGAGGCTGAGGTGCCGGAAGCGTACCGGACTGGACGTTCGATCCAGCAGACCTACCAGTTCATCGATGCGACCCTCGCGCTCGCCGAAGGAGCGCCCGCCGAAGCGCTCCAGATCCATCGGTCGCTGGATACGGGGGGATGTCAATTGTGCGGATTCCTCGGTCCGGCGAAGGCATTCGAGGCAATGGGACAGGCCGACTCTGCGATCGCTTACTACGAGGGCTATCTGAACGCCA
>JAMJQR010000245.1 GCA_023554335.1 Candidatus Benthicola marisminoris | reverse complement strand
TGGGCCGAGTCGTCGAGGTCGGCGTCGAGGTCGGCAACAACGCGGGCATCGAGATTGACAGCCTCGAGTTCTGCCTCGAGGCACTTCTGGGGTCGGCGCCGTTCGGTCGGGCGGTGCCGAAGATCGATCGCCTCGAGGGGGATGAGCTGAGGGTCACGTACGTGGAGGTCGAAGATGGCAGTCCGTAGAATCGATGTTCGCGAGAAGGTCATGGCCAGGAACAACGAGCTTGCGGAGGAGGTCCGGGAGCGACTCTCGTCCCATCGCGTGCCGGCGCTCAACCTCGTCTCATCTCCCGGTTCGGGTAAGACCAGCCTCTTGGAGCGGACGCTCGATACCCTCGGAAGCCGGATCCGGATGGCGGTCGTGACGGGGGACGTACAGACCCAGAACGACGCCGACCGCCTGGCCGCCCGCACGGACCGGCTGGTTCAGGCCGTCGTCACGGGCGGTGCCTGCCACATGGATGCGCGTCAGATCTCCACGGCTCTCGACGAGGTGGATCTCGCGGACACGGACCTTCTGTTCGTCGAAAACGTGGGCAACCTGGTGTGCCCGGCGTCGTGGGATCTGGGTGAGGATGCGAAGGTCGTGATCTTCTCGGTGACGGAAGGGGAGGACAAGCCGCTCAAGTACCCCAAGATGTTCGAGCAGTCCGACTACTGCGTCATCAACAAGATCGACCTTCTGCCGTACCTGCCGTTCGACATGGAGCAAGCGGAGCAATGTGCGCGGCAGGTGAATCCTTCGCTGCGCTTCTTCCGCACGTCGGCGCTTTCCGGAGAGGGGATGGAGGAGTGGTACGGCTTTCTGCTCGAGCTGGCTCGCTCCAGGGCCGGTACCCCCGCTTGAAGGAAGCGTCTTCCCCCCGGGAGCCGGACCGCCCGCCGGCGCCGTCCGGGAGCGGCCGGCAGGGCCTTCGGGTGCACGTCACCGGGGTCGTCCAGGGTGTGGGCTTCAGGCCTTTCGTGCATCGCCTGGCCCTGGATTCGGGGCTGGCGGGTTGGGTCCGCAACGAGTCCGGCGAGGTCTTCCTCGAGATCGAAGGTCCGGCGGATTCGCTCGAGGCCTTCCTGACCCGGCTGCGAGCGGAGGCTCCCGTTCTGGCCCGGATCGACGGGCTGGAAACCGAGCCCGTTCCCGCAAGAGGAATCGAGGGCTTCCGGGTTCTGGAGAGCGTGGCTACCGGCGGCCGGCTTCCCGTTTCGCCCGACGTCGCGACCTGCGAGCCGTGTCTCGACGAGCTCTTCGATCCGGACGATCGGCGGTACCGCTATCCGTTCATCACCTGCACGGACTGCGGCCCCCGCTACACCGTCATCGAGGACATGCCGTACGACCGGGTGCGGACCTCGATGCGGACCTTTCCGCAGTGCGACGGGTGCCGTCGCGAGTACACAGATCCCGCGAACCGCCGCTTCCACTCGGAGACCAATAGCTGTCCCGCCTGCGGGCCCCGCGTGTGGCTGGAGGTCCCCGGCGGCCAGCCGGCGGAGGCTGGCGACCATGCGATCGGGGCCGCCGCCTCCCGGCTGATCGCGGGCGAAGTCGTCGCGATCCGGGGGCTGGGCGGGTATCACCTCGCCTGCGACGCCAGCGACGAAGACGCGGTGGCCAGGCTGCGCGAGCGAAAGGCCCGGGACCGGAAGCCACTCGCCGTGATGGTCCCTGACCTGGAGGCGGCGAAGAGGCTCGGGCGCGTCGGTGCGGCGGAGAAGCGACTGCTCCTGTCGCCGAAGCGGCCGATCGTCCTACTCCGGTCGGCGGCGGACTCCGGCCTGGCGCCGTCCGTTTCACCCGGCCTGGACACGGTCGGTGTCATGCTGGCCTACACGCCGCTTCACGCGCTCCTGCTCGAGGAGGTCGACCGGGCGCTGGTGATGACGAGCGGCAACCTTAGCGAGCTGCCCATCTGTACGTCGAACGCGGAAGCGCGCGAGCGCCTGGGCGACGTCGCGGACGCCTTCCTCATGCACGACCGTGAGATCGTGGCCAGGTACGACGACTCGGTGGTCCGAGTCATGGCTGGCGCTCCCGCCTTCATCCGGCGGGCACGCGGATACGCGCCGCTCCCGGTGCCGCTGCCAGTGGCCCCGGCGCAGCCGCTTCTGGCCGTCGGGCCGCATCTCAAGAACACCTTCTGCCTGGCGGCGGAAGAGGCCGCTTTCGTCAGCCAGCACGTCGGAGATCTCGAGAACGCCGAGACGCTCGATCACTACCGGGAAGCGCTGCACCGTTTCCGGGCCCTGTTCCGAATAGATCCCGAGGTAGTGGTCCGTGACCAGCACCCGGGGTACCTGTCCACCCGAATCGCGGAGGAGATGGGCCTCTCGCGCGTGATCGAAGTTCAGCATCACCACGCGCACATCGCGGCGGTGGCCGGCGAGCATTCGGTGGGGGATCCGGTGATCGGCATCGCCTTCGATGGAACCGGCTACGGCGATGACGGGAACACGTGGGGGGCCGAGTTCCTCCTCTCCGATCTCACCGGGTACCGGCGCCTGGGACAGCTCCGATACGCGCCCATGCCCGGCGGCGACCTGGCTGCCCGGTCACCGTGGAGGGTGGCCGCCGGGTATGCATCGCTGGAGCCCGACCTGGCCCGTGTCCTCGAACGCGCGTTCCGCGGCGTGGAGGGGGAAACGCGCCGGATCGTGGAGGCGCAGATCGAGCGCAGGATCAACGCCCCGCTGGCCTCGTCCATGGGGCGCCTGTTCGATGCGGCCTCCGCCGTCCTCGGCCTGCGCAGCGAGGCGCGGTACGAGGGGCAGGCGGCGATGGAGCTCGAGGCCCTCGCCTCCCGCTACCTGGCCGGGCTCGGGTCACGCGATGCGGACGCGGCGGCGCGCATCCACGAGGCGGGCGCGCGATCGGCCCTTCCGGTGGTCGAACTTCCGATCGACCGGGCCGCCGGCGAGCCGGCCGTCCTCGACCCTCTGCCGCTCCTGGCCGACCTGGCGGAGCGGGCCGAGAGTGGGACGCCCACCGGTCTCCTGGCGGCTGCGTTTCACCTGTCGGTGGGCCTGGCGACCGTGGGTTTCGCGGTCTCGGCCTGCGCTGAGCAGAAGATCGGTCGGGTGGCGCTCGGTGGGGGCGTCTTCCAGAATGCACTCCTGTTGGCGATCGTTGAGAGAGGCCTCGAGGCCGAGGGACTGCATGTACTGCTTCCCGAACGGCTTGGGCCCAACGACGGAGCCGTCAGCTACGGGCAGGCGGTCGTGGCGGCGGCGAGACTTTCACAGGAGCAGGGGAGGTAGGCCATGTGTCTGGGAATCCCGGGCAAGGTCACGGACGTGTACGGTAGCGAAGGACTGCCCATGGGCATGGTGGACTTCGGCGGGGTCCGGCGCGAGGTGTGCATGGCCTACGTGGCGGATGAGGTGGCAGCCGGGGACTACGTGATCGTGCACGTCGGCTTCGCCATCTCGAAGGTGGATGAGGAGGAAGCCCGGCGGACCTTCAAGCTCCTGGAGGAGATCAGCGAGCTGGACGAGCTCGAGTGGATGAAGGAAGTCGCCGAGCAGAGCCTCGCGGGTCTCGACGGTGGTGAGCCGGCGGCAGAAACGGGCGACGGCCAGGCGACCGAGGGTCAGCCGTGAAATACCTCAGCGAGTACCGGGACCCGGCGCTCGCCCGTTCCCTGGTGGATCGCATCCTGGCAACCGCATCGCGGCCCCGGGTGATCATGGAAGTGTGCGGTGGACAGACGCACACGATCGTGCGCCAGGGGTTGCAGGAGCTGCTTCGGGACGCGGTGGACATGATTCACGGACCGGGCTGTCCGGTCTGCGTCACGCCGCTGGAACAGATCGATCGGGCTCTCTTCCTGGCTTCGCGCTCCGACGTGATCTTCACTTCGTTCGGCGACATGCTGAGAGTACCGGGAAGCGAGCTGGACCTGCTGCAGGTGCGGGCGGGCGGTGGGGAAGTGCGCGTCGTCTACTCTCCGTTGGATGCCCTCGAGATCGCCCGGGCGAACCCGGATCGTGAGGTCGTGTTCTTCGCTGTCGGGTTCGAGACGACGGCTCCGGCCAACGCGATGGCCGTGTGGCGCGCCCGGGAGCTGGGGGTGACCAACTTCAGCGTCCTCGTATCGCACGTGACGGTCCCACCCGCGATCGAGGCCATCCTCGATGCACCGGACAACCGCGTCGAGGCGTTCCTGGCCGCGGGTCACGTATGCACCGTCATGGGCTGGAAGGAGTACGAGCCGCTCGTGGAGCGCTACAGTGTCCCCATCGTGGTCACCGGATTCGAGCCGGTGGACATTCTCGAGGGCATCTACATGGCGGTTCAGCAGCTCGAGGATGGCCGCTCCGAGGTGGAGAACCAGTACGTGCGCTCGGTGCGCAGGGCGGGCAACGAGCCGGCCCAGGAGCTGGTGGCGAAGGTGTTCCGGCTCGTGGACCGCGCCTGGCGCGGAATCGGCGAGATTCCGGCGAGCGGTCTCGGGCTTCGCCCCGAGTTCGAGGCGTACGATGCCGAAAAGAAGTTCGAGCTCTCCGGGATTCGAACTTCCGAGCCGTCCGAGTGCATGGCGGGAGACGTGCTTCGCGGCCGGATCAAGCCGTTCGAGTGCCCCGCCTTCGGCGAGACTTGCACTCCCGAGCGACCGCTCGGAGCCCCCATGGTGTCATCGGAGGGCGCCTGCGCCGCCTACTACAATTACGCCCGGTTTCAGGGTGAGCCGGCCGGGGAGACCGCGTGAGCCGTCCCCTCGACGCGGACTCCGCGCCGCCCGAGCCAGCCATGAACCGCGTGGCACAGGCCGGTCTCACGTGTCCGGTCCCGGCGGGTGAGGCGGACAGGGTGCAGCTGGGACACGGCTCGGGCGGAAAGCTGAGCGCAGCGCTTCTGCGTGAGCGCTTCCTTCCGCGTTTTGGCAACGACGTGCTGGAACTGCTCGGAGACGCGGCGGTCATTCCCGCCCCGGGAGCCGACCTCGCGGTTTCCACGGATAGCTTCGTGGTGAACCCCCTGGAGTTTCCTGGCGGAAACATCGGGCACCTCGCGGTGCACGGAACCGTCAACGACCTCGCCATGATGGGGGCCGAGCCACAGTACCTGGCTGCGGGCTTCATCCTCGAGGAGGGACTGTCGTTCGAGGTGTTGGACCGGGTGCTCGATGCCATGTCCGAGGCGGCCCGTGAGGCTGGCGTGCTCGTCGTCACCGGGGATACGAAGGTGGTGGAGCGCGGCAAAGCGGACGGGATGTTCATCAACACGACGGGCATCGGCCGGCTGGATCCCGAGTTCCGGCCCGACCCGACTCGAGCGTCCACAGGAGATGCCGTGATCGTCTCCGGTCCGATCGGTAGCCACGGCGTGGCCATCATGGCGGCCCGCGAGGACCTGGGATTCGAGGCCGAGCTCAGCAGCGACACGGCCTGCCTGGCTCCGCTGGTGTCGGCGCTGCGGGAAGCCTGCGGACCCGGAGTACGCTGCCTGCGGGACCCGACGCGGGGCGGGATGGCCAGCGCTCTGAACGAAATCGCGGCCTCGTCGGCCGTGGGGATTCGGCTGGAGGAGGACGCACTCCCGATTCCGGGGCCGGTCCGCGCGGCGTGCGAGATGCTGGGTCTGGATCCGCTGTACGTGGCGAACGAGGGGATTCTGGTGGCGATCGTCTCGAAGGACCGCGCCGAGGAAGCCGTTCAGGCCCTGCGCTCCCATCCGGTCGGCCGATCCGCGGCCCGGATCGGGACCGTGACCGGCGAGCGTCCCGGGTTGGTACTGCTTCGTACCGGACTCGGCGCGAGCCGCGTGGTAGACATGTTGCCCGGGGACCAGCTGCCGAGGATCTGCTGAGGCGGCTCTTCAGCTGATCTCAGCCCGCTGGTGATAGTGCTACTCCAGCTCGGTTCGCTCCATCCGCACCTGGGCCGCAGCCAGCACCAGCGCGCCCAGAGCGGCGTTGATGTCCACCTCCCAGGTCGCGAACGGGCACTCATCCTCCGTCAGACCCGCAAAACTGAAGTTGACGCTGATCTCCACGGATCCCCCCGCCGGGATCGAGGACACTTGGCCCGGGGCGATCAGGACCTCGAGTCCGATACACGTGAACTCTAGCGGGACGCTGCGCGGGGTGCTTCCGGCCCCGAACGTGATGGGACCGATGGCCTCGTTGGACACGTTGAACAGCTCGAGGTCGACCTGGCGGTCCGCACCGATCTGGATGAGCGACTCCGGTGCGAACACGAGGTCGCCGAATTCGGGGCCCGTTGGGTCATCGCTGCCGCAACCAGCCAGGAGCAGGGCCGCGCCCAGTGCGACCGACATCCGTGTGTATGGGAATCGCCGCATGATCTTCCGTCCGGGGTTTGAAGTGCCTCTTCAGGGACCCGTACCCTGACTACGGACGAAGGTTGCGCCTTGGCGCGGCCTCGGCAACGCGGTTGACGAATCCGGCCCCCGGATCCATTTTGTCGTGCTTTGTATCCCGCGACGCTGCGTGGATATTCACAGGAATGCGGTAACCAGGTTGGAGCGGACGATGAAGCCAGGGATTCACCCGGAATACACGCCTACGAAGATCACGTGCGCCTGCGGC
>JAMJQR010000244.1 GCA_023554335.1 Candidatus Benthicola marisminoris | reverse complement strand
CGAGCACGATCTCCAGGATCGAGAAATGCTTGCCGTTGTCCTCGTTTCCGCCCGTGACCGCGAGGACCATGTCCCGATCCGGAACCCAGACGATGAACTGGCTTCCGTGGCCGTTGGCGAATGCGAGCGGCGTCCCGGCATTGCCGGGCGGAAACTCCCCCAGCCACCACAGATAGCCGTACTCTGCGGGTCCGTCGGTGGCTATGTGTCGGGTCACGGATTGCCGGACCCAGTCCGCCGATACTACCTGTTTCTCTTCCCAGCGGCCCTCGTCACGAAGCAGCATCCCCAGCTTGGCCATGTCCCGCGGGCGAAGCTGAAGGCTACCGTCCATCAGGGGATAACCGTCCGTCGCCATGAAGGACCAGTCGTACTCCGTGATCCCCATCGGCCCGAACAGGTACTCCTCGGCGAATCGATCCGCGTGCAGGCCCGTAGCCTGCTTCAGCACTCCGGCAAGCAGGTTGATGTTGGCGCTCTGGTAGGCCCAGTGAGTCCCCGGCTCGTGTACTACCTCACGATCGAGAATCCCTTGGAAGAACTCCGGACCCGTTCCGTGAGGACCGTCGCCGGGCGGCCAGTCGAGGCCCATGGTCATGGTCAGCAGGTGGTACAGGGTCTCGGCCTGCCAGCGATCGTCGGTCGGTCGCTCGAGTTCCGGAAAGAACTCCAGGACCCTCGCCTCGACTCCTGGCAGAGAGCCCGCGTCGATTGCTTGCCCCACCAGCAGCGAGGATACGCTCTTGGTCACCGATGCGAGCCGATGAAGGTCCTCGCGTTCGTAACCGTGGAAGTACTCCTCGACGACGAGCTTCCCGTCGAGGACCAGCAGCAGAGAGTGAATCACGCCCGCGTCGCCCGAGGAGATTGCATTCACTAGGCCGGCCACGGTTTCGTGCGATATTCCAAGGTCCTCGGAGTCCGCGGTCTCCCATCCGTCCGGCAGGGCTTCCGGACGCGAGTACGAATAGTCAGGAGCGTCCAGCGGGCGGGCGTGCAGGCCTGCGACCCGGTCGGGCTCCGTTCGAAGCAGCTCCATCTCCGGGCCCGGATCTTCGCCGTAGAAAAGCTGCCCGTCGATACGATCGCCGGCGAGATCGACCGTGCCCCGATAGGTGACGCCGGTGGCGTCCATGTGCAGTTCCAGCCGCGGTGCTTCCCAGGCGATCCGGTCGACGGGCAGCTCCGTCTCCTTCTTTCCGTCACTTACCCAGTGCACCAGTCCGCTCAGTTCCTGGTCATCAGATCTGAACTCCCAGTAGAACTCATCGCTGCCCGCGTTGCCGGCCCACACGCCATCGGTGAGATCGCCGCCGCTCACCTGGGCCTCGAGGGGAGTGATGCTGAGGGTCATCGCAATCAGGAGAAGAAGGGCCTTCGGATCGTTCATCGGGCGACTCTCTGCAGTAATGATCAGTCCCAACTTGATGAATGATGGAATTGCGGGGTCGGCCCGCAGCTAGAATCCCGGCCACCCCTCCCGCCTGCCGACGAGCTCGAGCACGGCGTCGGCGAACTCGTGCCCGTTGTCGCTGTTCGTCAGCACGACGAGGCCGTATCCCTCACCCCGGTGCGCGACCATTCGGCAACGGAATCCGTCATTCGCCCCGTAGTGCCCGAAGTACGGCTGGCCGTGTATCGTCCAGAGGTCGAATCCGAGCGCGTAATCCCGCTTCACGTTCGTCAGCAGCAGCTCCGTGTTCTCCGGACTGAGCACTACGTTGGACTCCCCGCGAAGTGACAGTTGCAGCTCGATGAGGAAGCGAGCCAGGTCCGACGGCGTCGTCCATAACGAAGCCGCCGCGATCTCCGGGTAGATGTGGTGGCCGCCGGGGACGGCCGTTCCGTCCGCGTAGTATCCGGAGGCGGTGGACTCGAAGAGAGCGCCCGGGATCGGAGCTTGGTAGGTGCTGATCGTCATGCCGATCGGCTGCAGGACTCGGTTGTGGATGAAGGCCGGAAACGCAGTTCCCGTGACATCTTCGACTGCCAGCTGGGCGACGAGATAGCCGCCCCCCGAGTAGCGAAACTGGCTGCCGGGCACGAGATCGACCACTACCGGCGGCGAGTTTGCGGGCGCAACTCCGCTCAGGACTTGAAACAGGTCGGGCACGGGCTCCGTGTACCGGTAGCCGCGGAATCCGCCGACCGTCGTGCCGGCGGTGTGACTCAGCAGCCTCCGCAGGGTGACCTTTTCGGTCGCCTGGAATGCGTTGTCCGGCAGCTTCCAGCGCACCAGGTAGTCGTTGATCTCGGTATCGAGGGAGATGGTCCCGTCCTGCACGAGACTCATGATGCCAGTAGCCGAGACGCCCTTGCTGATCGAAGCGGCCTGGAAGAGTGTCTGCTCCGTGACCGGTTCCAGCGTGTCCACGTTCTCGACCCCGTGGACCTCGACGTAGTCGAGCTCGAAGTCGTTGATCACCGCGACGCCGGCGCCCGGGACGTCGAAGTACTCCAGCAGGACTCCGATGTCGGTGACGTCACCGGCTGGACCGGTGGCGCTGCCGCACGCCGCGAACACGGCTGGCAGGACCACCGCCACAGCTCGACGGGCCCCGAGTTCGATACGAGAGAACGCAACTGCGACCATCAGACGCCCCGGCCTGAGGAACCGCCGGCAGGCCGGGCGGCCCGCCGCTTCCCACCAGTTGGAGAACAACCCGAGGGTCGAAAGTGCTGAAGACACGAGGTGGACCCGAGTCTCTCCGGCCGCGAGGTTTGTGAAGCACGCCGTTCGATAGCTGATCATGACGACGTACCCGCCGCATTCGCCCGGCGAGAGCCTGGTCCGGCGTGGCGGGCCGAAGGCTCCCGCTGCGCTCTACAGGACGTGGCCGGGTTCTTTCGCTCGGATCTCAGGCTCGCGCGCCCTCCGTATGAACCCGCTAGGAGAAAACGAGATGAACCGCCGGAATAGTTCTGCACTTTCACTGGCGTTCGTCGCCGCGCTGGGCGCGGCAGCTACGAGTTCGGGCGCGTGGGCCACCGCTGACGTCCTTCCCCCCGGATTCCAGTGGTTCTGGGTGCTGAACGGTCCCATCAGCGCGGACGCGGGCACCGACCTGGTGATGGACGAAGACGGGAACATCTTCCTCGGCGGCTACACCGGCGGAGTGGACGTCGATCGCGACGGGACGCTGGACCTCACGACCGAAGGAGCCGATGCCCTGTTCATGAAGCTGACGCCCGCCGGGCCGGGGGAACGGCCCCGGCCCGTATGGATGAAGTCCGCCCGGGTGTCCAACTTCGAATACACGGCCTCGGTCGCCCCCGACAGGGCCGGGGGCATGTACGGCGTCGGTCGCTTCCAGCAGAAGGTTTCGTTCGGGGAGGGCGCCGCACTCAGCGGACGGGGAAAGAACGACGCCTACATCGTTCGGTTCGCGGCGGATGGCTCGCTGGCCTGGGCCCGGGTGTTCGGAGGGCCGGGCGAAGACGCGTTGAACGCGGTCGCGAGCGACCTGAACGGGAATCTTTACGTCGTCGGGTGGGGCGAGGGGAGCTTCCCGCTTGACGGCGGGAAGGAGTTCCCGGGCGGCGACGGGCAGAGCGGCGCCATCGTTTCGTACGACCCGGACGGGAACGTGCGCTGGGTTCACGCGATCGCCTCGCCGAACCGGATCCTGTTCTCGGCCGAGGTTTCGGACGGCGGACTGTTCGTCAGCGGATTCCTCGAAGGCGAGGCAGATCTGGACGCGGACGGCCGCGTCGACGTCCGGGCGCCGACGGAGCGGGACGGCTTCGTAGCTCGCCTGGACCTGGACGGGCGGGTGCTGGCGGCGTGGCCGATAGCCTCTCAGGGAAAGACGGCATCGCTCCCGGACGGAGACGTGCTCGTCCTCGGTGCGTTCGGTGGCCAGGCGGAGGAGCTCTTCGGTCCGGCCGATTTCGACGGGGACGGAACGCCGGAACTGGTCTCGCGCACGGGCGAGATGCGGAGCTGGATCGCACGGTACAGCCCCGACGGAGAGCTCCGGTGGCTCCGCGGCTACGAGCTCGAGATCGCAGCGGACATCGAGACCGACGGCCAGCGAATCATCGTGCCCGGCGGGTACCACGGGGTCCTCGACCTCGACGAGGACGGCGTGCCGGAGCGGGTGGATCATCGAAGCGACGACGCGTCGTTCAACTCCGAGATGGGGACACTCGTCGTATCCGCGGAGGACGGCGAGCCGGAGCTCGTGTGGACGGCACCGGGCCCGGGAAAGGACCAGGCGAGCGCGGCGCTGATCGTGCCCGGTAGCCGGACCGTGTACCTGACCGGCTTCCTGCAGCTCACGGCGGACTTCACGGGCGACGGCGAGGACGGCGAGGGCTGGGTGCAGTGCCAGGCGGTCGGAGACCTGTTCTTCGCGGGCTACGAGTTGCCGCTGGCCCTCCGGCTGCCCGGCATCGACCAGTAGCGGATGCTAGCGGACCCGCGATGTGCCATCGAAACCCGCCCTGCTGCCTAGTGCTCGGGCTGGTAGAGCAGCTCCTCCAACGGCACCGGCTCGACACCCTCCATCTGAGCGACGAAACCGGCGGTCTCCTCGTCCATCTCGAACAGCGCGACGATCTGTGGAGTAACGTCGATCAGTTCCACGGCCGGCGCGCTGTACGGCATCTCCCACTGTGAAACGATGACCGACACGCCCGTCTCTGCCGCGATCGCCGGCAACTCATCCTCGATCACTCGGAGTACGTTGCAGATCGAACCCGTGCTGAACACCTGCTGATGCAGCAAGTGCTGGAACGACGGCATGAAGAGCTTCAGTTCCTCAACTCGAGCGGAATCGCCGGCGGCCTCTGCGTCTCGCAGCTCCTGGTCCCACTCCGGTTTCATGCGATCGATCCCGTCGGGAGACCGATAGTAGGCCAGGGCGACGGCACGCGAATCGAAAGTGCCGATCCGCACTGCCTGCTGGGTCGGTTCCTGCGCCATTCCGAGACTTGCCGCAGCCAGTGCAAGAACGCCGGCTGCGAGCATCGTGGAGTGCTTCATTATGCCTCCTCGGTCGAGTGGTGCGCCGAAGGGGGGAGGCACGGAAACAGTCTAACGCGCAACGCCTCGGGTCGGGTGTCCCAGCGGCGACGCGATCAACGATGCCACGATTACGTAGAATCCGAGCAGGACCAGCGTGCCGGGGAGGCGGTGGTCGTCGAGGCTGAGGTTTCTGCTCGCCTGGATCACGATCTCGAGAATCCGCCACACCAGGAAGGCGACCAGAATCCAGCGAACACGCGGCAGTTCGCGCCAGGTCAGGACGGAGAGCAGGATGATGCCGATCGAACACACTATCAGCGTGATCTCCGTGCCGCCCTCACCGAACAGCATGAAGAGAAAGAACAACTCGACGAGCAC
>JAMJQR010000243.1 GCA_023554335.1 Candidatus Benthicola marisminoris | reverse complement strand
GATCGACGCGCCGCCCGCCGAAGTCTGGCCCTGGATCGCCCAGCTGGGCCGCGGGGCCGGATTCTACAGCATCGACTGGCTGGACAATGGCCGCCGGGCGTCCGCCCGCCACATCGTGTCCTGGATTCCGGAGCCGGCCCTGGGCGATGCCACCGCGATCGGCTACCTGCGCGATGTCGAGCCGGGTGAGAGTCTCGCCTGGTGGGTGGACGAGGTGAAGTTCTTCGGAGCCTCCACCCGGCTCACGAGCGCCTACACGCTGGAGTCCGATGGTGGAGGGACGCGCCTCGTCAGCCGCATGTCCGCGGACGCGTCCGGCTTTTTCGCGCACCTTGCGCTGTTCGTGTTCCGGGTCATGGACACGATCATGGCCCGCCGTCAGTTGCTGGGAATCCGCGACGGGGTAGAGGCGAGGCATGGACCCCACTCGGACTGGAGAGCCCGCGAGACGGGAGCGCCCGATCAGTACCAGCTCTACGAGATCCTCTACGCGTCCGGACGGAGCGCCGGCCTGAAGGGAAAAGAGCATGGGGGCCGGTACCGGGCGTCCGCGGTGCGGGACGGGGTGATTCGGGACGAAGAGCGGCAGCACGAATCGCGGGACCAGGACGAGCCCGGCGCATGAGAAGCGACGTGGCGGCCCGCGAATACGAAGCAGCCGACCTCGAAGCGTGCCTCGCGGTGTTCGACACCAATTTTCCGAAGTACTTCACGTCCGAGGAAAGGCGCGAGTTTCAGTCCTTCCTGCAGGCACTGCCCGGACCCTATCTCGTCCTCACCGACGCCGCCGGCGGGATCGTGGGGTGCGGGGGCTACGCCATCAACCGGGAGACGGGCTCCGCAGACCTGTGCTGGGGGATGGTCCGGCGCGAGCTGCACGGAACCGGCCTGGGCAGGCTTCTCACGCGGCTCCGTATCGAGCGCTCCCGTGAGGATCCTCATGTCAGCGAGATCGCCCTGCATACGAGTCAGCATACGGCCGGATTCTACGAGCGTCTGGGTTTCCGAATCCTGTCCGTAACCGAGGACGCCTACGCGCCCGGCCTGCACCGCTACGACATGCGCCTGAGCGTGGCGCACAAGCCTGAATGACTGGAGTCGAAGACATGCGATTCGCCCTGCTGCTGCTAGCCCTGGCCACTCCGCTTCAGGCCCAGACGACGCCCGTATTCGCCGATGCGGACCGGGCAGAGAAGGTCCGGGCCACCGCTGACGCGGTCGATGAGAAGTTCCGGGAGTACGCCGAGCGGCGCCGGATGCCCGGCTTCGCTTACGGCGTCGTGCTCGACGGGGAGCTTCTCTACTCCGGCGGCTTCGGCTATGCCCGCCTGTTGCCCCCCACCCCGGTCACCAACCGGTCGCTGTTCCGCATCGCCTCGATGAGCAAGAGCGTCACCGCCATGGCCATCCTCCAGCTTCGGGATGCCGGCAAGCTCGCCCTGGACGATCCGATTTCTGACTACCTGCCGGAAGCTGCGCGCCTCGAGATGCTCACGTCGGACGCGCCCGAGATCACGATCCGGCACCTGCTGACCCACTCCGCCGGGTTCCCCGAGGACAACCCGTGGGGAGATCGGCAGCTCGCGGACTCGGATGAGGAGCTCCGTTCGCTGGTGGAGTCCGGCGTGTCCTTCTCGAACGTTCCCGGCGTGGAGTACGAGTACAGCAACCTGGGCTTTGCCCTCCTCGGGCAGATCGTCCAGGAGGTGGGCGGGATGGACTTCAGAGACTACACACGGACGCAGATCTTCGAGCCGCTCGGAATGATGTCGACCGTATGGGAATACGAGAGCGCGAATCCGGATCGCCTGGCCCTCGGATACGACTGGGTGGACGACGCGTGGATCAACATTCCGCTCGAACATCACGGCGCGTTCGGGGCCATGGGCGGACTCATCACCTCCATCGAGGACTTCACGGCCTACGTCGCCCTGCACCTCCAGGCCTGGCCGCCGCGAAGCGACCCGGACACGGGCCCCCTCAAGCGTAGCTCCCTGCGCGAGATGCACCACCCGTGGCAGTTCGCCGGCGTGATGGCGAACTATCGCTACCCGACGGGGAGAGAGTGTCCCTCGGCGCGGGCCTATGCCTTCGGCCTCAGGTGGGTCGAGGACTGCGAGGGCCGCATCATGATCGGGCACAGCGGTGGACTGCCCGGGTTCGGAAGCAACTGGACGATGATGCCGGAGTACGGACTGGCCGTCATGTCGTTCGACAACATCACGTACGGCGCGACGAGCACGCTCAACACGGCCGTGCTGGACGGGATCATCGCCGCGGCCGGGCTGCAGCCGCGCGAGCTACCGGCATCGGACATTCTCCAGCAGCGAAAGCGTGAGCTCGCCGCCCTCCTCCCGGCCTGGACCGACGCGGAAGAGAGCGGAATCTTCGCCGAGAACTTCTTCATGGACAACCGGGTCTCCGACCTTGTGGACCGGTCAATGGCGCTGTTCGCCGGTGCGGGCCAGATCGTGGGGGTCGGGGACTTGCGGGCCGTGAACCAGCTCCGCGGCAGCTTCGTCATCGAGGGCCTCGAGCGTAACATAGAGGTGTTCTTCACTCTCACACCGGAGCCCGTTCCCTTGATTCAGCAGGTTCGAATGAGGGTGCTGGAGTAGCGCGTCTTCGCCTGGCTACCGGCTCGCCGAGCCGAAAGCCGGCATGCGGAACGTCCCTTGCACGTCAACGACGAGCTCGATCATTGTGCCATGCGCTGCCCTGCAAGGTGGGGCGTGTGGTGGCATAACGCCCCGGACCCGAACGAGGGGGTCATCCGGTGAACCAGCCGTTCGTCGATCATTACGAAGTCCTACAGATCAGCCAGAACGCGGACCAGGAAACGCTGGAGCGCGTCTTCCGCCTGCTGGCGAAGCGTTATCACCCCGACAACGCCGAATCGGGTAGCGAGGAGGCGTTCAGGGAGGTCCACGAGGCGTACGAGGTCTTGAGTGATCCCGCCCGCCGGGCCGCTTACGACGTCCAGTTCGACAGGAACCGGAGCATGCAGTGGCAGGTGTTCGACCAGGACGCCTCGCGCGGAAGTCACCAGGAAGACCAGAAGATCTTCAGCGGCGTGCTCTCGCTGCTGTACGCGGCGCGGAGGCAGAATCCGGAGTCCGGCGGGGTCGGCGGTGTCGACCTGGA
>JAMJQR010000005.1 GCA_023554335.1 Candidatus Benthicola marisminoris | reverse complement strand
GTCTGCCACAACGGAATCATCGAGAACGCCGACATTCTCAGGGCTGAGTTGATCCGGCGAGGACACAGCTTCAAGTCCGATACGGACACGGAGGTCCTGGCTCACCTGATCGAAGAACACTGGCTTCCCCCTCTCCACCTGAGCGTGGCCCGGGCACTGGCGATGGTCGAGGGGACGTACGGCATCGCGGTCATGTCGGCTCGCGAGCCGGGCCGGATCGTGTGTGCGCGCCGCGGCTCTCCGCTCCTCGTGGGGCTGGGAAACGGTCGCATCTTCGCGGCCTCTGACGCGGCGGCTCTTCTCCCCTACACGCGACGGGTGGTCTACCTGGACGACGGGGAGCTCGCGGTCCTCGACTCCTCGGGAGCCGATATCCTCTCGATCGACGCGATGTCGCGGATCGCCAAACCCGTGGAGGAGCTCGACTGGGATCTCGAGTCAGCGGAAAAGGGCGGTCACGCGCACTTCATGTTGAAGGAAATCCACGAGCAGCCGTCAAGCCTGGCGGCGACGCTTCGCGGCCGCATTCAGCGGTCGGCGCCACTGGTCAAGCTCGGAGGGCTGTCCGAGGTGGCGTCCGTGCTCAGTGAGGCCAATCGGATCGTGTTCACGGCCTGTGGCACCTCCTGGCACGCGGGTCTCATCGGGAAGTTCATGGTGGAGGAAAACGCTCGCATCCAGGCAGATGTGGAGTACGCGTCGGAGTGGCGATACCGGAACCCGGTGCTCGAACCCGGAACCGTGGTCGTCGGAATCTCGCAGTCCGGTGAAACCGCGGACACGCTCGCGGCTCTGTCGCTGGCCAAGGAGAAGGGGGCCACGACCCTCGGAATCGTGAACGTGGTGGGCAGTTCCGTGGCGCGTGCCACGGACGCAGGGATCTACCTGCACGCGGGGCCCGAGATCGGCGTGGCCTCGACCAAGGCGTTCACTTCGCAGGTGGCCGCCCTGTCCCTGTTCTCGCTATACCTGGGACGCCAGCGCGGACTCGCACCCGAGGTGGCAGACCGCGTCCTGCGCGAGTTGCAGACGCTCCCGGAAAAGGTACGCAAGATCCTCGACCGCGCCGACGAGCTTGAAGCCATGGCCCGCCGCCTGGTGGACCTGGGACATTCCAACTACCTCTATCTCGGGCGGGGCTACAGCTTCCCGGTCTCTCTCGAAGGCGCTCTGAAACTAAAGGAGATCAGCTACGTGCACGCGGAGGGCTTCTCCGCGGCGGAGATGAAGCATGGGCCGATCGCTCTCATAGACGAGGACATGCCGGTGGTCGTGGTCGCCCCGAGGGACGCGGTGTATCCGAAGGTCCTGTCCAACATGCGCGAGGTCAAGGCGCGCGGCGGGCACCTCATCGCGATCACCACCGAACCGAACGGCCTGGCTGAGCTCGCCGACGAGGTGTTCATCGTTCCCAGCACCGAGGACAGCCTGCAGGGCGTGATCTGCAGTATCCCCCTGCAGCTTCTCGCGTACCACATCGGGGTGATGCGGGGCTGCGACGTGGACCGGCCGCGCAACCTGGCCAAGAGCGTCACGGTGGAGTGAGGGCGGTATCGTGAACGTACTCCACGTCATCGGCTCACGGTCCGGGTTCTTCCGGATCTCTCCCGTCTACCGGGCGCTCCGCGCCGCGGGCGCCGAGGAGCAGGTCATCGTCTATGCGGGTCGCAGGTCCGATTACGCGCCTGAGGAGTCCTTCCTGTCGGAGCTGGATCTGCCCCGGCCCGATCACGTGCTCGGAATGGGAGGAGGATCCTCGGCCCTGCTGACCGGTCGATCGCTGATCGCCCTCGAGCCGATCGTCTCGCGCGCGAGGCCGGACTGGATCTTCGCCGTGGGAGACGTCGACGCCGCCCTGGCGGCCGCCATCGTGGGCCGGAAGAACGGGATCGCGACCGCGCATCTCGAGGCGGGCTTGCGAACGGGGGACTCTTCCGCGCCGGAGGAGGTCAACCGACTGCTCACCGACCGGCTGTCGGACACCCTGTTCACGGCGGGCCCCGAGGCCGAGACGAACCTGCTCGAAGAAGGGATCTCGGGAGACCGGATTCACGTCGTGGGGAACGTGGTGGCCGATTCCCTCCTGCGGCTTCGCGAGAGGGCATCGCATCTGAACCTCCCCTCCGTGATGGGGTTGGAGCGCGGTTCCTTTCTGCTCGCCCTGCTGCGCCAGCGACGCAACGTCGTGGAGGCGGAACGCCTGGAGAGGATCCTGTCCGCGCTCGACTCGGTGGCGCTGGCCACGGGTCGCGCTACGATTCTCGTAATGGAACCGGAGGTCGCCGAGAACGTCCACCGACATCAACTCGACGGCCTGCTGGCGCCTTTGACCGTGGTGGAATCCACCACGTACGCCGAGCTGCTGGGCCTGGTCCAGGATGCGGCGGCGGTAGTCACGGACGCGAGTGAGATCCAGGATTCCACCACGCTATTGGGCGTTCCCTGCATCGCACTGGACCACTCCATCGTGCGCAGGATCACCGTGCGCCAGGGGACGAACTTCGCGCTGAACCTGGAGTCGGATGATCTCGTGGACGCGATCATGGGACGAATCGAAGCGGCTCATCGTCCGAATCGACCCGCGCTGTGGGACGGAAACGCGGCGCGGAGAATCGCCGAGATCACCCTCCAGGGCCTGACTTCAGAGGCCGCCTGACGCCAACGGCACCCCGCGGCAGCCCTCGCCACGGAGGTTTCCCGGTGGTGTGATTTGGCCGATCCCGTTGCGGAATGCGACGGGAGGCTACCCCCGCGAGTGTCCCATCCCGGTGCCTCCGTATGCCGATGTGTCGCGAATCCTCAACATTCCCGGATTCCCTTGTTCTACGCGGCAATCCTGCCTTCTCCCGGCCCGGATCTTGATCTACCCAGCGTGACCGGCCGTGGCGCCGGCACGACACGTGAACCACCACGGTGGCGCACGTGTGCTAACAACCAGGGATGATCGATTCATGGATGACAACATCGACCTGCAGGAGCCCATAGCCGACGACGCCGAGCGAGTACTGGTGGCCCCGGAGGATCGGGCCGCCATTCGCATCCTCGTCGTCGACGATGAGCCCAGCATTCTCGAGAGCTGCGAAACGGTCCTCTCCGGGGAGGGCTACGACTGTCACGTAGAGCGGCGAGGCGAGGAGGCACTGCGCAGGCTGAAAGGCGAGACGTACGAGATCGTCCTCATCGACCAGAACATGCCACAGGTTCACGGACTGGACATCCTGGCCGAGCTTCGCAAGCGCAATCCTGACTGCCTGGCGATCGTCATGACCGGCCATGCCACGACGGAGGACGGCGTTCGCGCGATCCAAGCCGGGGCCTGGGACTACCTGCCCAAGCCGTTCACGGCGACTCAGCTGCTCGTTCTCATCGGTCGTGCCGCGTTCACGCTGCTGCGGTCGCAGAAGGTGGCGCAGCCGTCGCAGCGCGAGGGCCTGCTGGTCGAGCGTGGCACCACCATCCTCGGAGTCTCAGCCTCGATGCGGGAGGCGGTAGCCAAGGCGCTCAAGGTCGCTCCGACCGGTGCATCGGTCTTCATCACAGGCGAGAGCGGGACCGGGAAGGAGCTGTTCGCGCAGTACATCCACCGCGAAAGCCGTCGATCCCGAAAAGCCTTCGTGGCCGTGAACTGCGCCGCCCTTCCGGGCGAGCTGCTCGAATCCGAGATGTTCGGCCACAAGCGCGGCGCTTTCACGGGAGCGATTCGTGACAAAGCGGGTCTTCTCGAAGTGGCAGACCAGGGAACGTTCTTCCTCGACGAGCTCGCGGAAATGCCCCTGCCTATTCAGGCCAAGCTCCTGCGCGTACTCCAGGATGGAGTCCTTCGGCGCGTCGGAAGCGAGAAGGATGACGCCGTGGTCGATGTGCGTTTCATATCGGCGACCAACCGCGAACCGGAGGAGGCCCTGCAGGAGGGGGTCCTCCGGCACGACCTCTACTTCCGTCTGCGGGTCGTACCGATTCACCTGCCTTCGCTTCGCGACAGGCCGGAGGACATCCCGGTCCTCATCCGTCATTTCGTGGATCACTTCTGGAAGCGACACCAGCTTCCCGGCGACGAGCCGCCCCGGCTCGCCGCAGAGACCCTGGACGCCCTGATTCATTACCCGTGGCCCGGCAACGTCAGGGAACTCCAGAACGTGATCGAGAATCTCGTGGTGCTGTCAGACCCCGACGAAGAGATTCCGGCCGACCGGCTGAGCATCCTGGAGCAATCACCGGAGATGGCAAGCGCGAACGGCCTTGGACCGGCGATCGATCTCCGCATGCCATTCCACGACGCGAAGCAGACGCTGGTGGATCGTTTCGAGCGGGAGTACCTGGCGAACCTGATCGCCCGTACCGGCGGAAACATGTCCGAGTCCGCTCGCCAGGCCGGGATCGACCGAACGACGCTCTATCGCCTCATGGACAAGCACCGACTGGCCCGTGAGGCCTTCGCTTCGTGACCGGCATGGAGGATCGCGCTCGGCCCTGGCCTGGCGGAACCTCGGGTGCAGATGATTCCGCGCCCGGTGCCCCTGCCCCGTTCGATCCGGACGGGCTGATCGCCCGGCTACCTGATCGCTTCCAGACGGCTGGCGAGAGGCTCGTCAGGAAGCTTCCGCGACCCGGCCGGCCGCAGCCGGAATCGTCCGCGACCGCTCCGGATTCAGAGCCCTGGTACCACGGGCTCGGCGCCGAGGAAGCATGGGCGGTGGCCGAGACGTTCCGCCGGGCGCCCGGAGAGTCGGCGTCTCCCGAGTACCACGCCGCGCTGGACCGGGCACTCCTGGACGCCGCGCTGGCGGCCGAGACGCGAACGGCCGCGGCCCACCGCCGCATGCTGGAGGACGTTTCGCACGACATCCGGTCCCCCCTGAATTCGATCCTCTTCCTGGCCGATGCTCTCCGATCCGAGCGCAGCGGTCCGCTGAGTGAGGTTCAGGGGCGCCAGGTCGGCATCCTGTATACGGCAGCCGTCACTCTCGTCGGTCTCGTCAACGACCTCATCGACTTTGCCCGGCTCGACTCCAGGGAACGCGTTCGGGTGGCCGAAAGCTCGTTCTCCGTGGAGTCGGCATTGGGGGATGTGCGGAACCTCCTCGGTCCGATCGTGGACCTGCGCGGAGTCACCCTGCAGGTCGACATCGAGACGGACGGTCTGCGCAGCGGCGACCCGCAGCTGCTGAGCCGGGTGCTGCTGAACCTGCTGTCCAACGCGGTACAGGCGGTAGACGAAGGTGGACGTGTCTCCGTCCGCGTGGACGAGACGCCCCGCGGAGACCTCGGCGTGGAGATCTCCGACGATCGCGTGGACACGGATGAAGGTCACCTCAGGTCCCTCATCGACTCGGCCGTCGCTGGCCGCCTTCCGGGGGAGACGCGGGGGTGGACCCATGGTCTCGGGCTCTCCATCTGCGCCCGCCTCGTGCAGGCAGCCGAGGGACGCCTGCAGGTCGGGAGTCAGCCGGGAGAGGGCACCGTCTTTCGGCTCGAGCTTCCCTTCCGCCGCCTGTGAGGTCGGGACTTCAAGCGGCCGGATGGCTATACTCAAGGATTAGTGTGGCAGCGACGCAACACCCCGGTGTTGCGTCGAGGTCAGGACGGACTTAACAGGCCGTAGGAAAAGAAGTTAGTACTGCAACAGGGGTGGGATCGCTTCTTGCTCCTCGGCCCGACGATATGTCGACGACTCGCAGCGTGTTCGAGCCGTTGGCGCTACAGACCCTCGCCCCAGGGGCGCGGGTCGCGCGAACGAGAATGGGCGACGGCCCGGTTCCAGCCAGTGCTGGAGGGGAATCCGGGATTGTTACTCACGGGCACGAAGTGCATCCAGAAAGCGCAACATCACCATGAGCGAAGTCCGCTGCGACGTGCCTCCCTGGCGCGCGGCCTACACGAGGGCCCGACACGAGAAGAAGGTCGCGGGCGCCCTCGAGGAGCGTGGCTTCGAGGTTTACCTGCCGCTCGTGGTCCGCGAGAGTCAGTGGCACGATCGAAAGAAGCGGGTGGAGTGGCCCATGTTCGCCGGCTACGTGTTCGTGCGTCTTGACGCAACCAGCTCCGCGGCTGCGCTAAGCGTCCCTGGGGTCGCCTCCCTGGTCGGGACGGGTGGGACCCTGGCCGAGATTCCGGAAAGCGATATCAAGAACGTCCGCGGTCTCGAGACCGCGATTTCGTCCACGGGTGCGCTTCCGGAAGCCGAGCCCATGTTCGAGTCGGGCGAGCGGGTTCGGGTCACGGCCGGGCCCTTCAAGGGAATCGAAGGTGTGGTGCTCGAGATCAGAGGGGAGAGGGCCGTCGTCCAGGTAGGAGTGCGTTCCATCAGCCAGGCCGTGCGCCTCGACGTGCCGGCAGCCGCCGTGCTGTCACTCGAACCGGGAGCACGAGGGTGAACGAGCGATCGCCTGATTTCCTGGTCATCGGCGGCGGAATCGTCGGACTGACCATCGCGGGCGAGCTGCGCCACCGCCATCCGGATTGCTCGATCGTGCTCCTGGAGAAGGAGCCACAGGTGGGCTTGCACGCGAGCGGTCGCAACAGCGGAGTACTGCACGCAGGGTTCTACTACACGGCGGACAGTCTCAAGGCACGGTTCTCCAGGGACGG
>JAMJQR010000242.1 GCA_023554335.1 Candidatus Benthicola marisminoris | reverse complement strand
GGGCATGGGCAACATGTTCGCCGGCTCGGTCACGATGGCGAGGGCCATGCGCGCCGAGGCCGTGCTCGACGCCATGGCGAACGGCGAGTCCGAGGAAGAGCTCGAGCAGCTCATGGCGGAGCTGCGCCAGGTGCGCGGCAGGCCCGCCGAGGTCGAAGTCGGCTTCCTGGCGCATCGCTTCGCCGATTTCGAGCGCTACCTGGGCGCCGATCACCCGATCACGGTGGCCGCGCTGGGTGGGCTCGAGCCTGACGCCGCGGCCCGGGCCATGCTCGAAAACAGCCTCCTGTCGGACGGCGCCGCGACGCTGGAGGCGATCGAAGCGGGTACCCTGGGGGTTGAGGACCCGATGATCGCGCTCATGGCCGAGATCGTTCCGATCACGAGCGAGTTCCAGCCCCGGATGGGCGCGCTCCAGACCGAGGAGAACGATCTGCAAGCGGCGCTCGGTCGCGTGCGCTTCGAGGTCTACGGCAGCGAGATTCCGCCGGACGGGTCCTTCTCTCCGCGCATCGCTGACGGGATCGTGAAGGGCTACGAGTACAACGGCACGCTCGCGCCTCCGTACACCACGTTTTACGGGCTGTACGACCGGTACTTCGGGCACGGGGAAGGCGTGGGGATCGGCGAGGAGTGGAGCCTGCCCGAGCGCTGGCAGACGCCCCCCGAGGGACTGGATCTGAGCACGCCGCTGAATTTCGTCTCCACGACCGATTCGTACGGCGGCAACAGCGGATCGCCCGCCGTCACGCCGGACCTGGAGCTGGTGGGACTCAACTTTGACCGCAACATCAACGGTCTGTCGCGCGACTTCATCTATCTTCCCGAGCAGGGAAGGAACGTGATGGTGGACGTGCGCGCGATCCGGGCGGCCCTGGAGACCGTATACGACGCCAACCGGATCGTGGCGGAGATGGTCTCCGGCCTCATGTACGAGACGGAGGACGAGGCAGACGCGGCGGCCATGTAGCGCTCGTCCGACGTGCCAAATACGACTGACCCAGGAGTCACGAATGAGCCGTTTCAGAATCATCTTGCTGGCCATGGCGGTAGCTCTCATCACCGCCTCGCCCGCTCTGGCGCAGAGCGCGAAGTCCGGAATCGCGTTCTCCGCCGGCGCCACGACGAGCGACATCGAAGGTGGTGTCATCGTCCGTAACACACGCAGTCGCTGGGGCTTCATCGGCGGCGTGACCGGCTTCTTCCGCACGAGTCGTAACAGCTCTGTAGCTCTCGAGGCGAACTACGTGCAGAAGGGCGGGAAGGATGTCGCCCGGCTGGATTACATCGACGTGCCGTTTCTCATCGGGGCGGTCATCCCGACGGACAACGACCGCCTGAACTTCAACTTCTACACGGGCATCGGGATCGGCTTCAAGGTGAGCTGCAGCGAGGACGAGGCGAACCCCGCGGACAATCTCTGTGACCGTGCCAAGAGCACGGAGTGGACCTGGCCCGTTGGGCTGGCGTTCGTGGTGCGCTCGCAGACCGGGAAGTTCTTCGGCCTGGACGGGCGGTACTCGATCGGGATCTCGGACGCGTTCGACGGGTCGGCGGCCCGCAACCGTTCGTGGCAGTTCAAGGCGTTCTTCGGAGTACCCATGGGCTGAGCGCAGGACTCCGCTCCCGGGGCCGCGCTTCGTGCGCCGGGGGCCGATCTTTTTGGCCCTTCTCGTGTATGGGTCGTTATCCTGGGGAGAATCGGCGTTCGCGGCCCGACGCCTGCGCCGGAGGAGCGGATGTCCGCCAATTTCGTCAGTGAGCTGCTGAGACGCCGGGTCCCGCAGGTGGTCGGTGTGTACCTGGCTGCCGGCTGGGGCCTGCTGGAGTTCACGGACTGGGCCACCGGCCGTTTCCAACTTTCAAACGGCGCCACAGACCTGGTCGTGGGGACGTGGGTTCTCTTCCTTCCCGTGGTCGCGGGCGCCGCCTGGCGACTGGGTCAGGCCGACCGACGGCGACGCACTCCCGGACGCGGCATGCCGGCCGCCGCCCCTGCGGCCCGTCCCACGGAAATCGTCGTGCTTCCCTTCGCGAACCTCAGCCAGAACCCCGAGGACGAATACCTGAGCGACGGGATCTGCGAGGAAATCACGAACGAGCTGGCCCGCATGGAGGGCCTGCAGGTCGTGGCCCGGACCTCGGCCTTCGCCTACAAGGGTAAGGCCATGGATGTGCGGGCGATCGGCCGCGAGCTCGGGGCCGGGGCCGTCCTGGAGGGCAGCGTGCAGCGATCGGGCGACCGTCTCCGGATCACGACGCAGCTGGTCGAGGTCTCCACCGGTTACCACCTGTGGTCGGAACGCTTCGACCGGGAGATGAAGGACGTCTTCGACATCGAGGACGAGATCTCCGCCAACGTGGTACAGGCACTGCGGGGTATCCTCAAGGACGCGGAGCGCGAGGCCCTCGCCAAGAACCCCACCGAGGACGTCCGGGCGTACGAATTCTACCTCCGCGGCCGCCAGTTCTTCCGCCAGAGCCGTCGAAAGAGCCTGCATTACGCGCGCCAGATGTTCGAGAAGGCCGTGGAGGTCGATCCGGGGTTCGCCCTCGCGTGGACCGGGATCGCGGAGTCGATCTGCCTGACGGACATGTACTATCCATCCAGCGGCGCGGACCTTGGCCGGGCGGACGAGGCCAGCGCCCGCGCCCTCGAGCTGGACTCCGACCTGGCGGAGGCGCACGGAGCCCGGGGCTTCGCGCTGCTTCAGCTGAAGCGGGTCGACGAGGCGGAAGAGGAGTTCAAGACGGCCATCGAGCTGGACCCCAACCAGTTCGAGGCGCGCTACTTCTACGCTCGTGCCTGCTTCTCGCAGGGCCGGCTCGAGGACGCCGCCCGGCTGTTCCAGGAGGCCGCTGCCGTGCGTGAAGACTACCAGGCGGCGTTCTTCGCGGCCCAGGCCCTCGAAGCCCTCGGCCGAGACGACGAGGCGGCCGACGGGTATCGTCAGGCGCTGATGGTCGCGCAGAAGCACATGGAGCTGAATCCGGACGATCCGCGGGCTGCCACGATGCGAGCCGTGTCGCACTGTCGGTCAGGGGATCGGGCCGCCGGTCTGCGCTGGGCCGAGCGGGCCCTCGAGATCGACCCGCACGACGCGGGCGTCAGGTACAACGTCGCCTGCCTGTACTCGCTCGAGGAGCAGCCGGACCGGGCGATCGAATGTCTGGAGAAGGCGATGGACGCCGGTTTCGGGCACCGTGACTGGATCGAACAGGACCCCGATCTCGATCCGCTGCGCGAGCTCCCGCGCTTTCAGGAGCTCGTGGCCCGCCTGTAGACGGTCGCCGCGGCATGCGGTCCGCCGCGTGCGCAAAGAAGTGCGGGAGGGCAAGAACGTTCCGAGACTTCCCATCCTCGACGGACCGGATCTCCGAATCCTAAATCTATCCACATCAATTACATAGGCGTTTTTCACAGCCTGGAACCGTCCGGTACGAGCGTTGCATTCCTGGCAACTCGCGATCACACGAGAGAGACCCTCAACTCGCGAGGAATCGAAATGAAGCACCTTCGTTGGACGTTAGCGGCAGTGGTCATCGCGGGGCTCACGGCCTGCGATTCCACCCCCGTCGATCCGGGCAGTACGCAGCCCGGCGACGGGATCGACGTCTCCACCCCCGTGTTTGGGGCGGTCCCGGTCCTGAACGAGGCCGACGGCCACCTGTACGACGCCATCGCGCCGGATGGCGGGATCAACTGGACCGACGCGCGAGCGGCGGCGGAAGCGATGAGCTTCGGCGAGTGTCGAGCATACCTCGCTTCCATCACGTCGACCGAAGAGAACGACTTCATCCTGGCGAACTTCCCGTCGGTCGTTCCCGTGGTCGGCAGCGGCTACTGGATCGGTGGCTACCAGCCACCCGAGACGACTCCGGCGGACGCCGGCTGGCTGTGGGCTTCCGGCGAGGCCTTCGGCTTCGCGGACTGGGCGACCGGGCAGCCGGACGACGGTGGAGTTCTCATGGACGAGGACGCGATCCACTTCGTGTCCGAGAGCGACGGCGCTTTCGGTGGAATCCCCGGCTGGGCGGATCTCAACCAGACCGAAGCGACTCCCGGCTACGTGGTCGAGTTCGAGGGCGAGTGCTCGCCGGACGAGGTCGTCGAGATCATGCTGAGGCTCAAGCAGGGTGAAGGCGCCCGCAACATCAACCTGAAGAGCCAGGGCAAGATCGCCGCGGCCGTCCTGTCCATGCCCGACAGCGGAGCCGGGGATGGGTTCGACGCGACCACGATCGACCCGGCCAC
>JAMJQR010000029.1 GCA_023554335.1 Candidatus Benthicola marisminoris | reverse complement strand
GAGTTTCGGATTGCGAGCGTGGCATGAAACCTCCTGGAGGCCGGCTCCAGCGCGCGGACGTGGAACGTTCCTGTGTCCGCCGTGTTTCAGTAAACAGGACGACCCCCAGAGCCACGGTGCCTACCTCGGATCCTATCCCCGCAGTCGATCCGTGGCCGAGGGGGTCTGTCCATCTACCCTGCAGATCGGGGCGCTGAGAATAGGAAGGTGCGGCGGGACGCGCAAATGGCTCAGTCCGGGGCCCGCCCGTATCGGTCTTCGAGCCGTACCACGTCATCCAGCTCGGGTGTCGATACCTCGAGCAGCACGCTGTCCTGCAGCGCTTCCATGCGATGGACCGTCCCCGGGGCAATCTCTACCGCCATCCCCGGAAGCCAGGACACGACGTCGTCATCGAGCGTGAGCCGGATCTCCCCGCTGAGCAGGTACAACGTCTCGTGCTTCACGCGATGCTTCTGCAGGGACAACAGGTGCCCCCGCGTGACCTCGAGCACCTTGCCGGCGTAGCGCTCGTTATGCGCGTACCAGATCTCGCGGCCCCACGGCTTGTCGACGATCTTGGGTTCTGTCGGCTCGCTCGCCACTCTGTCGCCACCCTGTCCGGGTTCGGTTCGTAGTTCGAATCGCGCCCAATATACCGGCGTGGAGAGGTTCGACAACCTGATCTCACCGGTAGTCGTGGCTGCGTACGGTTCCGAGGTCGCCGTTCAGATCCAAACTCTCGGCCCGACGCGCCAGCACGTTCACCACACCCTTTTCGTTCTCCACGACCCCCTCCAGCAGCAGCAGCGGAGCCCGCAGCGTGTCACCCATCTTCTCTCTCACGTCGGGCATGACCACGAAATTCGCGAACCCGGTCTCGTCCTCCAACGTCACGAACATGACCCCCTTGGCCGTCCCGGGCCTCTGACGACAGATCGCCAATCCCGCGGCTCGAACCCTATCACCGCTCGCACACGATCGCAGGCTCTCCGCCGTCCGCACACCTTCACGCTCGAGCGCCGGTCTCAAGAACTCCATTGGGTGCCCCTCCGGCGACAGACCGACACACCGATAATCCGCCGCCACCCGTTCAAGGCTCGACATTTCCCGGACCGGCTGCGAGGACTCGTGCGCCCGCCGGGCGAGCGGTCCCGCATCTCCCCGGGCCTGTCGCAGGAGCTCCCACAGGGCCTGCCGACGACCCGGCCATAGCGTCTCAAATGCGCCCGCCTCGGCCAGGACGCGAAGATCCGGCGGCCCGAGACCGCTCCTCCGCACCACGTCCTCAACGCTCCGGAACGGCCCCTCGTCTAGAGCCGACTGGAGTTTCTCCCGTGCTTTCGGACCGAGGCCGTGCACGAGCCGAAGCCCGATTCGAAGGGCGGGAGCCCGGCCCCGCACGCGGGAATGAGCTGCTTCCAGCGTGGAATTCCATTCGGAGTGTGCCAGGTCGACCGGACGCACCTCCACACCGTGCCGCCGTGCATCGTTGATGATCGTTGCCGGCGAGTAGAAGCCCATGGGCTGTGCGTTCAACAAAGCCGCGTAGAACTCCGGCGCGTAGTAGCACTTCAGATACGACGAAGCGTAGACCAGAAGCGCGAAGCTGGCGGAATGACTCTCCGGGAAGCCGTAGTTCGCGAAGGCCGTCAGGTGCTTGAGAATCCGGGCGGCCACATCCGGAGCCACGCCGTTCTGCCTGAGCCCCTCCACCAGGTCCTTTTCGACTTCCTGCATCTTCCGATGCGAACGCTTGAATCCCATGGCCCGGCGCATGTTGTCCGCCTGCCCCGGGGTGAAGCCGGCCAGCGTGATGGCCACCTTCATCCCCTGCTCCTGGAACAGCGGAACGCCGAGCGTTCGCTTCAACAGGGGCTCGAGACGGGGGTCCAGGTAGGTGACCGGCTCTTCTCCGTTCCGCCGCCTCAGGTACGGGTGCACCATGTCTCCCTGGATCGGGCCCGGACGGATGAGTGCCACTTCGACCACGAGGTCGTAGAAGCAGCGGGGACGTACGCGAGGAAGCGTGTTCATCTGGGCCCGGGACTCGATCTGGAAAACCCCTACCGTGTCCGCCGCGCAGATCATGTCGTACACCACCGGATCGTCGGGAGGCAGGCGCGCCAGGTCGATCGTCACCCCCCGTGTGCGCCGGATGGTGTGAATGGCATCGCCCAGCAGGGTCAGCATTCCGAGTCCCAGGAGGTCGAACTTGATGAACCCGGGAAGATCGAGGTCGTCCTTGTCCCACTGGATCACCGTGCGATCGGCCATGGAGGCCCGCTCCACGGGAACGATCTCGCCGATCGGTCGATCCGAAATCACGAACCCGCCCACGTGTATCGAGCGGTGGCGCGGAAGATCCTCCAGGCCGGCCACGGTCTGAACCACGGCCGCGGTCCGGACATCGGAAGGATCGAGACCGGCGCGAACGGCGCCGCCTTCCGCAAGCCGTCGGGCCGCCTCACCGGCTCCGGCGCGATCCACTTCCAGGGACAGACGATCACCCTGGGCCGGAGAAAGGCCCAGGGCCCGGGCCGCATCCCGCGCCGCCATCTTGCCCCGGTACGTGATGGATTCGCACACCATGGCAGCGTGGCGGCGACCGTACTTCTGGTACACGTACTGGAGAACTTCTTCCCGTTCCCTGTGCGCGATGTCCAGATCGATATCGGGGGGCTCGTGGCGCGACTCCGACAGGAAACGCTCGAACAGCAGATCCAGTCCGATGGGATCCACGGCCGTGATACCGAGACAGTAGCAGACCGCCGAATTCGCCGCCGACCCCCTGCCCTGCACCAGGATTCCACGACGATTCGCGAAACGGACGATGTCCCACATGATCAGGAAGTAGTCGGCCAGGTCGAGTCGGCCGATGATCGTGAGCTCGTGGTCGATCTGGCTCTCATGGCGGGCGTCCATCCGATCGCCGTATCTCTCACGCGCCCCCTGCTCCACGAGTCCTCTGAGAAACGCATTCCGATCCCCCCCTCCGGGTACGTCGAAACGCGGAAGCCGTGGCTTCAGGTCGGTCATGTGGAACCGGCATCTGTCCGCCACGCGAACCGTCCTCTGCAAGGCCTCCGGTTCCCACCGCTCGCGCATGTGGCGGTATCCCTTCAGGTACCATTCCCCGTTGGGAGGCAATCGGTCATCGGCTTCGTCGAGAGTCGTCCCGTATCGGAGACAGGTCAGCACATCCAGCACGATTCGATCGCGGGGCCTGGCATACAGGGGGGCGTTCACCGGTAGCCACGGCAGCCCACGCTGCTGAGCGTGCCGGATCCACTCGCTGCAGCGGCGCGCGTCGGCTGGAAGCCCGTGATGCTCGAGTGCGAGGTGCAGGCGCTCCGGGAACAGAGCTCTCAACCTCTCGATCCGATAAGCGAGCCCCGGTGTCTCCGGCCGCAGATTTTCGGTCATGACGAGGCACGTCAGCCCGTCGGTCTTGCCCTCGATCTCCGTGAACACGAGGCCCGGTGACCCGCGGGGCGATGCCAGACGCGCCCGCGTAATGAGGGCGGACAGCCCGTGGTAGCCCGCGAGGCCTTCGCACAGCAGCACCAGTCGCAGCCGTCCGTCACCGACGCATCCGCCAGGCGATCGCTTCCCGGCACCGAGACGGACCTCTCCGCCCACTATGGGACGCACCCCCACGTCGTCGCAGGCCCGTGTGAATCGAACGGCGCCACCGAGGTCGAACACGTCGGCCAGGGCGAGGGCCGGCGCCCCGACCGCGGCGGCGCGGTCCGCCAGGTCCTCCGGATTCGAGGCACCGGCGAGGAGGGAAAAGGCGGATCGCGCCGCGAGCTCCACGAAGTCAGACACGAGATCCCCCGGTCAGTCGTAGAAACCGTGCAGCCACCACTTCGCTTCCCTGTCCCTCCCCCGGCCCCTCCATTCCCTGTACAACCACAGCAACTCACCGTCCTCCGTACAGGCCCGGTAGTATTCCCGTCGGTACGGATCCCTCCACCAATCGCCGGAAAGACGCTCGGGCCCCTCGACGACGACCAGAGACCGACTCTCCCTTCCATTCCGCAGCTCCCGCGGGTGGCCCTTGTGGCCGGACACATCGATCTCGACCGGTTCCGGGAGCAGGTGGAGAGCACTTTCGATCGATCCATCCGCGGATACGATCCGGGTGGTTCCCGGTGGAGGATCGGAACGGGCCTTCTCTTCTTCCGGTGTTTCGACCGAGGCCGCCGGTCGCCAGCGGTTGCGAGATTCGGGCCGATGATTCGAACGGGGATAGGGCCAGGTCACCGCGTCTTCACCCAACCGGGCTCTGAGCCGCGAAAGAGCCGCGGCCGCGGCCATCGGATCACGCCAGTCTCCGGCGAACAGATCTCCCTGGCGCGCGCCCGGAGGCGCGGTCTCATCTACCCGAAGTGTGATCCCCGCCACAGGAGCCGTCAGCCGGCCTTCCGTGTCCACCGCACGCTCCAGGGCGGCGCGACACAGATCGTACAGCAGATCTTCCCGTCTCGTCGCGCGTGCCGGACGCACCGTCGCCCGCTGCACGGTGGAGGAGCCGTCCAGCTGAAGCTCGAGCGAAAGACGCGCGGCACACCGCCCGACATGCAGCAGGTCCGAGCACACCCTGTGAAGGAGATGACGAAGCACGAACAGCAACGGCTCCAGCGTCACCGCCGACCCATCCAGCTCCAGCGAAGATTCCGGAAGCTCCTCGTTCAGGAAGGAACGGAACGCGCGATCGTCTTCACCGCAGGCCCATCGATGTGCCTGTATGCCGGCGGGACCGAACCGGACTTCCAGCTCACTTCGGTCTCGATCCGCCACTTCGCCGATGCGGCGGAAACCCAGCGTCCGCAACGTCTCGCCGAGTTCGTCCGAAATCGGCAGAAAAGAAAGAGGCAGAGGGGCCAGGAAAGCCGCACCGGCAGACGGGGGGACGATGAGTGAGGAATCCTGGTACGAAATCCCGTCCGGGAGCGGGAACGGCTTCGCCTCCTGCCCGCCCAGGTTCTTCGCCAGCACCGCTGCGGCATCCGAGACCACCGCCACATCGGCCACTCCGGCCCAGGCCCCGCTGAACCCGGCCTCCAACGTGGCCCGACGTAGCACACGCACCAGGGCGGGCTCGCCCCCCCGACGTTCCCAGCCGCGCGCGTCGACTCGACATGCGCGTGGACCGACCGGAGCCACGCGGGGTGAGCCCGCCAGCAGTGCCGTCGCGAGTCGAGCCGTGCCCGGACCATCGGAAATCGCGGAGGGCTCGTTCGTAAGGACTGTGGCCACCCGCGGAGGGATCGAGCTCAAGTGGCCGGACCCTTGCGATCGCGGGCCGGCTCCGGTCCCCAGGGAGAAACCAGTGGACAGAGCAGTGGCACCTCCACCGCCCCCTGTTTTCCCACACGAACCCAGATGGGCCGAAAAGCCGGGAGGAAAGGTCCGAACTCTTTCTGCACCGATTCCATCCGACCGGGATGAAAGGACAGACGAAGAGCGGCCAGTGGAACGTGTCCTATCGTCAGAAAGACGGCGCTCGCCTCCTCGGCCAATCGTTGCAGACGCACGGTCACGGCCCGGTGCAGCAACAGGTCGTGACGATCACCCGCTACGGAATGCGTGGATGCCAGGAGAGCTACCGCACCGAACGCTCCACTGCGGAGAATCAGATCGGCGCACCAGGCCGCTTCGGTCGGGTCCGGAGGCCTGATGACCCAGAATCTACCTTCTCCGGCGATCAGACCGGCCCAGTCCGGGGCATACAGGGAGCGGGCGGGATCGATGAGGGCGATGGATTCGCCGGTCGCTCGCAGGCTGGCGAGAACCGCCCGCAGGAGTGTCGTCTTTCCGCTCGACCTGGGGCCGAGCCATTCGATCACCTGACCGCGTGGCAGCCCGCCCCCGGGCAGTAACGTGTCCAGGGAAGAAATTCCCGTCGGGACGTTCGCCCCGGAGCCACGGGGCTTCGACTCGATTCGCTCGATCTGTCGTTCCAGCTCCACGATGGCTGCCGAGCGCCGCATCCCTCTTCCTCATATACCGAATAAAAACCGAAAGTCGATGGATGATACAACACCGCCCTCGTGGTCGGCAAGGTCACACGAGGGCGGTGTTGTGAACGATCGTGGAAGGAGACGGGCTCCTCAGTACGAGTGCTCGACGCCGAATCGCAGCCCGAGCCCGACCCTCCAGAACGAAGGCAATCCGGGAGGGGTCTGATACTGCACGAAACTGTCGATGGCGAAGGTACGGCTCACGGAATACCAGAGCCGCATGGACCCATCCCACAGGCTGCCGGTGAGTTCCTCGGAGGCTTCGCTGTCCACGTTCCCGTAGAACACTGCGGGCTCCATCCCGAACCCCGACGCGGATTCGTACCGCGCGGCCAGACCGACGCGCAGGTCCTTTGCGGACGCCAGAGTCGGCACACCCACGGGCACTTCCGTGAGTCCCGAGCCGAAGTAGTCGCCGTAGGAGACCATGGGCTTCACGACGACCGAGGAACCCGCCGGGATGCCGGTCTCGGCAAACACGACCCAATCGTCCCGGAAGTACCAGTGGCCCAGCCACCCTCCGATCTTGAACCACCCGCCCGAGTCGAATCCGAATGTCTGGTCGAGAGTCCAGGTCGTTTGGATGGTGCCGCCCACCGGCTCCTTGCGGCGCCCGATCTCGAACGACGTCCGATACGCCCGGTTCGTCCCGTAGCTGTACCCCAGGCCTCCGAAGTACCCCTCGATGTCGTCCTGGCCACGCACCAGGTAGGGGTGCCTGAAGTTCAACGCGTTGTCGAACGCGGCCCAGAACTCGAAGCCGGCCCCGGGGTTCAGCCTGAGCTCGGCCCAGCGAAATCCAGGATCGCGTCCGTTGTCGCTGGTATAGCCGCCCCAGACGTCCACCTCGAGAAGCAGCGGATCGAGGTTCAGCCGATCCAGGCCGCGCATCGCGTCTTCGTTGCCCGCATCCAGGGCCAACGCCCGCTCGAACGCCGCGCGCGCGTCGTCTTGCTGCCCCAGCCGTGCCCGGGCAGTCCCCACGCCGACCCAGGAAGCCACGTCGGTCCGGTCCTGGCTGAGCGCCAGGTCGAACCATCGAGCCGCTTCTGCGGCGTCGCCCGCCCCCAGGCTCGCGCGCGCCATTCCCACCTGTGCGCCGCGACGGGACGGCTCCTGCCGGAGGACGGCCCGGTATCCGTCTACGGCTTCTTCATACCGCCCTTCAGCCGCGTACGTATCCGCCACCCCGATGCGGGCCGCAAGGTTCGACGGATCCGCCTCAACCACCTGGACATAGAGGTCCCTGGCACCGACCGGATCGCCGGCCGCGACGAGCCCGGCCGCCTGCATCAGCGCCGCTTCCATGGCGGCCACGGTCATACCCCCGCGAGTGATCGGAAAGACATATACCTGAATCGCGTCCCCCGCCTGGGCCGTTACCGTGGTTTCCCGCCCTTGCGGGCCCGTCGTCACCACGACGCTCGCCCGTCCACGATCGTCCGTACGCGCCGTCTCCGGGTCGACCTGGCCGTTGCTCGCCGAGAAGCGGATCTCCACGTCCCGGGCGGGCGCGCCCGAGGCGTCCACGACGGCCACGACGAGCGGCGCGGCCAGATCCTGGCCCGGGTCCGCTCCCTGCCCTTCTCCCGAAATCGCCGCGATCGCGGCCACCGCTCCGGCCGGACGCGCGACGCCGCTTGCGCCGAGCGCTGAGCCGCCGGACAGGTATACCAGCCGATTCGCCCCGCCGACCATCGACTCGTCTACCGACAGGTCGAGCACGCCCGCGGCCGAGGTACGGCCGGAGACGATGCTCGGCCCATCCTCCGACCCGGAACGCACCTCCACCGGGGCATCTCCTACCGGGTTTCCGTACCGGTCGCGAACCACTACCTGAAGGGGGGCGATCGTTCCATCGGGTGACAGGGCCACGGGATCCGGGGTAGCCACCGCCTGGGCCGGCGACCCTGATCGCACCCGCACCGTCACGGCTCGCGATCCTCCCAGTGGCTCCGCCGCCTCTACCGTGAGATTGAAGCGACCGGCGCGCGTCCCGACGGGGAACACGAACGTAGCCTGCCCGTTCGCGGCGGTGACTGCTCGCGCGTCCGACCCGCCCGTCAGGGCTCCGCTTCCCACGAGCTGCAGGCGCAAGCCGCCCTCGACCGCATCGGCGCGCCGCACCCCGGCTGGTATCCGTGCGGTGTCACCGACCGTCACGTCGAACACTCGCCGGTCCATCGAGAGCTGCAGCCCGACGGGAGCGACTGCGGGACCGCCGGAGCAGCGGTCGATCGCCGCCATCACCGCCTCGTCCGCCCCCAGGGCCCGGAAATCGGAAAGGTCTCTCTCGGTGGGCGTGAAGGAGAGGCAGCTCTGCCTGATGATCCCGGCCACCTCCGCCTTCGAGTACGTCGTTCCCGTGAGCAGGCGGATGATGTCGCTCTTCTGAAGCGGCTCCGCGTCCTGCGCGATCGCCGTCCCGGGAAACGACGCCAGCACGGCGGCCAGCAAGACGTACCGGATGATACGATGCATTAAGGGTGTCCTCATTCGGGACGTGGGCACCTGGAGGCGTCGAAGTGCTGGTTCAGTTGGTTCGTGTCCTCGGTCAGGCGCTCGTACTCGGCGCTCAGGGAGTCGGTCACCGCCTCCCCCAGCCCCGCATAGGATCCGGCCATCACGACGAAGGCATCATCGGCCGCCGCGTATCCGCCGGCAAGGAGCTCACACCCGATGCGCCCGAGATCGAAGTCCTGCCGCCGCTCTTCGTACCCGAGCATGGCCTCTTCCAGCTCGGTCGCTGCGTCCATGAACTGCTGTACCTCGGGAGCCACCGGGGGCGGGCGCTGGACCGGGGCCGTGACGACAGGCGGAGGCTCTCCTCCGGAACCGAAAAGCTGCAGACCTCCCAGGTAACCGCCCACAGCGACCGCCACGATCACCAGCAGCCACATTATGCTCTTGCGCCGGAGCGGCAATCGCGGATAACGGTGCTCCAGACGGTTGTCGGGGAGCACCAGCGTCATCGAGGACGTGGGGTCGGGTAGGGGAGGCTCGGGCGCGACGACGACGGGCACCTCCGATTCCGACGCTTCATCCCCATCCCGCTCGAGCTCGACCTCGCGATCCGGCACGTAGTTCTTCCAACGCAGCGCTGTCGGGAGGGGCCCTGCGGATGGCATGGCCTCTACGGCGAGGAGCTCTCGGAACGGAGCGGGAACGTCTCCCCCGCCCTCCGGCGTCGCCGACGGCCTGAAGATGGCGCCCATCGGCCGCGCCGGATCCGGAACGCTGAGCAGGCAACACTGCCAGGGCCGCGAGAAGTAGCGCTCGTTCATCTCACGATCGCCCTCGGACAGGATCAGCCCCAGGAGCCGATGCACGTGGTACCAGCCCACGAGCACTCCGCCGTGCCGGTCGAACGCCTCCTGCGTGCCGGCCCACGCCCTCAGGAGATACGGATCCGGCGCGTCCTCCGACATCGGCTCCTGGGCCGGAACGATTTCATCAGCGACGGCGTAGTGGACTCCGGACTCGGGACATCGATACAGACGACCCAGGATGAACCCGAAGCTGGACCGGTTCTCTTCCGCGCCTGTCTGACTTCCGATCCGCCGAAGGGCCGATCGGGCGAAGAAGAGCTCATACGGACCGGACTCGGCGGGTCCATCGGGGTCCCCCGGATCTCGGATCGGAGTCCAGAGCACGGAGCGGTCGACCGGGAGAACGGCACGGTGATGCGCGGGCGACGCGTCGGGACCGCCCGCGCCCTGCGCCGCGTGCCTCAGCGGAACGTCGCGACTGCGCTTCTCATCGCTCATCCGCGATCCTCAGTTCAGCGCGATCAGGTCGAGGACCGGTACCCCCATCAACACGGAGCGTCCGGTGCGCACTCGTCCCAGTACCTCGATCCTCTGCAGGGGGCGGAGCGCGTTGACATCCTCCAGCAGCTCGGGCGGCACGGCCACGTAGACGAAGCCCTGGTCGCCGTCGAGGGCCCGGGCGAGTATGAAGGGTTCGCCCTCGTAGAAATCTTCGCGCGCCGGCTCCGCTCTCTCCACCGAGACGAACTGCAGGTTCCAGCTCAGACGCCGTCCACGGTACTGCTCCGGGTTGGCGGCCACGTCGTCGGGTCGCACGTCCGCACCGGCGACCAGGGAATCCGCCGGGACCGTGGACGGCACCCATACCCAGCCTTCGAGCCGCACGCGAGCCCAGCTCCCCTGGCGGGCCAGCACCTCGAGATCGGCGTCGCGTCCCACGGACGCCACGGTGTCCCCCGACGGAGAGACGAGAAGCTGAACGCCCTCTCCGGAGACGACGATTCGATCCGGAAGCTCCGATGGGCGTGGAGGGGACGTGTCGGGCGCTGTCTCCGCCGGGGTCACCGGCGCGGCCGCTGCGGCACCCGGGCTGACCTCGACCACTGACTCCGACCAGACCCATGCCGATCGACGGACCCGCGTCCAGTTTCCCCTGCGCTCCACCTCGTCCAGGAGCATGCCCCGGAGGAGACGCGCCACCCTTCGAGCCTCCGCGTCGGGGGCTACCCGCAGGTTCTCGCCGCCGGGCGAAGAGACGATCAGGTTGAAACCGTCCCGATCGGTCGCCGACACCGAAGGCGTCCAGATCCAGCCTTCCAGCGCAGCCAGGACCCACCGTCCCTGCCGGGACTCCACGTCCAGCACGGCACCCTCGAACACCGTCGCCAGCCGGTTGCTGCTCGTGACCCGGGCCTCCTTCCGGAAGTTCTCTTCCGGAACGGAGACACGAACCGACTGTCCGGTCCCCGAATCAGGACACAGGACAATCAGTGCAAGCACGAGTACGGATCCGACGGCTGTTCTTCGCGGCGACATCTGAACTGGAAATGGGAGGGTTCGGCCTCTACATTGGCCCCTTCAAGTCCCGCCTCGACGCGCTGCCCTGTCCATGGGCCGTGAATCGTGGCGGGGCTTCACGTTCCTCGGTGTCGAGTATAGACGACGGTTCGAACGGGTGTCAATGAAATCACTGCCAGAAGTCAGGGTCCTGCGCGGAGTCGCGCGGTTCGCATCGGTTCTGCTCATCGCCACGTGCGTGCACGCCGTGTTGCCCGCGACCGCCGAGGCGCAGGAAGAGACTGAAGAGAGCATCAATACCCCGTACCGGTGGCTGGAGCGGGGCACCCGGCTCGGGCTCGTCGGCGGGTACATCTTCACCAACCGCGGCGATCCGCCGTTTGGGCCCGGGTCCTCGCCTTTCCTGGGGGCGCGCCTCCGCGCTCGGCTCAGCAGCCCCCTCTCCCTCGAGATCGGCGTCGGCTACGGCAATTCGGACGAGTACGTCATCGATCCCCGGCTTCCTGGCGGACCGGCGGTGGTGGACACGGTGGGAGCCGACTGGCTCATCATTCAGGCGTCCCTCCAGTTCGCTCTCACGGGTGCGCGGTCGTACCGGCGTCTGCAGCCGTACATCGTCCTCGGCGGTGGAGTCCTGCAGGGACTGAGCACCGGTCGATCCGACGCGCTCGATAGCCCTCAGCAACCGTTCCTGTACGAGATCGGCACCTCGCCCACGGTCCACCTCGGTGTCGGGGCCGAATACGATCTCTCGCGAAGGCTGGGTCTGGCGTTTGAGGTTCGAGACAACCTGTGGCGGATCAAGACGCCGGAAGGGTGGTTCCGGATCGACGTGCTCCAGAATCTGCTCGATACGGGATCGGTGGCTCCGGACAAGTCGCGGTGGACCCACAACTTCGAGTTGACCGCCAGCCTGTACTACTACTTCTGAGGCGCGGCGATGCCGGCGAGCCGCAGTTCAGGTTCCGGCGGGCGGGGTGAGTGGCCTCCCGAGGCTCTCGTCCGTGTCGAGGTCGGCGACGGCGACCCGCTCATCTGGGCGTGTACACCTTCTGATCTGGAGCAGCTGACGGTTGGCTGGCTCATCTGTGAAGGAATCGTGCACTCCCCGGGCGAAGCTAAAGCGGTCGAAATAGCCGAGGCTGACCCGGCGTACGCGGCCCGCGTTCGAGTTCGCCTGGCGCCGGCTGCCCAAGACCGCCTCGCGCGGACCTCATCACTGGATCACGACGTGACGCTCGGTCCCTGGACTCACGCGCTCGCTGCAGGCGAAGGCGCCGGCCTCAAGGTCGTGTCCCCGGAGGTCCGAGCGCTGCTGTCCGACCGCGATGGGCTCGCAGAGCTGTTTCGGAGCATGTTCGCCGGCGCCGCCCTCCGGGCCCGGGTGGGCGGAGTGCACACGGGAGGCCTGGTCTCAGGCGGCCGCCTGCACACGGTCGTGGAGGACGTCAGTCGTCACCACGTAGTGGATCGGCTCGTCGGGGCGGCGGCGCGGGAGGGCAGGAAGCTCGAAGATGCGGTCCTTCTGCTCAGTGCCCGCATCTCGGGCGCCATGGCTGCCAAAGCCTGCCGGGCTGGGGTGGGGGCGCTCGCGACGCGGTCTGTGCCCACCGAACTCGCGATTCGAATCGCGGCCGGCGGTGGACTGGCCCTCGTGGGGCGCGCTCGAAGGGAGCAGCCGCAGTACTTCTGGCCGCGGTCGGAGGCCGGGCCGTGAGCCGGTTGCTCGGAGCCGTGCTCGCCGGCGGCCGCAGCCAGCGCTTCGGGCGGGACAAGGCCTTCGCCAGTCTCGGGGGCGCCACCCTCGTGCACCGCGCGGAGCGCTCCCTGCGCGACTCCGTGGAGCGCGTCGTCGTGATCGCCAACGAGGTGGAAGCGCACCGGGAGGCCGGCCATGCCGTGCTCCCGGACCGCATCCAGGGGATCGGGCCGCTGGGAGGCCTGCATACCGCCGTGGCCTGCGCCGAGGAGGAAGGTCTCGACGGGGTGGCCGTGCTTGCCACGGACATGCCGTTCGTCCCGCCGTCGCTCTTCCAGGCACTCGCCCGGCGGCTCGCGACATGTGACATCGCGGCTCCAGCCAGCCCGGGGCCGCGCGGATTCGAACCGTTGTGCGCCGTATACCACGTGCGCTGCCTTACGGCCATCGAGGCGGCTGTAGAGCGCGGTGACCGCACCGTCGTATCATTCTACCCGGAGGTCGAAGTGCGGATCGAAGACCTGTACGCGGTGGAACTGCACGGGCGCGCCGAGCGGATGTTCTTCAACATCAACCGACCCGGAGACTACGCCTTTGCAGGCGAGCTGCTCGCGGAGCTGGAGACTCCAGGTGACGCGCGCCCGGGAACAGGAGCCGGGAGGAGAGATCGATGAGGTCGGCGCCATGAGGTGGAGACGCGGCACCACAGTCATCCTGCTTGCGATCGGGTGGGTCTGCGCGGGGTCTTCCTTCGCTCAGCAGCCCGCCGCAACGACTTCGTACGCGACATCCCTGGATGCGCCGGAAGATCTGGCCGCGCGGATCGCGACGATCCTCGAGGATCCGGCCCTCGCCAGGGCGCACGTCGGACTGGTGGTCCAGGTCGCTGAAACGGGCGAGATCCTCTTCGACTTGCAGGGTGACAAGCTGTTCGTGCCCGCGAGCAACACCAAGATCGTGACGGCGGCCGTCGCCCTGGAGGCACTCGGTCCGGCGTATCGGTGGGAGACGACCCTCGCGGCGACCGGCCAGATCAGGGAGGGAGTCCTCGAAGGCGATCTGTGGATCACAGGCTCGGGGGATCCGTGGCTCAGCCGTGAAACGGTACGGTCCTGGCCGGCGCTTCTCCGGCGCGCCGGTATCGAACGAATCACGGGGGACGTGATCGGAGACGACCGACGGTTTGTCGGACCGCAGTGGGGAGAGGGATGGTTCTGGCACGAAATCTACGCGTCGTGGGCCTCCGGCGTCTCCGCCTTGCAGGTGCGGCCCAACACCGTGCGGGCCGATCTCATCCCGGGGGCTCGCGTGGGAGATCGCGCGCGCTTCCAGCTCCGTCACCAGGGGCCCGGGATCCCGATGGAAACCGACGTACGCACGGGCGCTCCGGGATCCGACGTACGCCTTCACTATGAGCTGCCACCGGAAGGTGGAGACGTGCGGCTCACCGGGTGGATCCCCGCGGGCGACACCGTGCCCCTCCATCTGGCCACGCACCACCCGACGCTTTACCTGCTCAATCACCTTGAGCAGGCCGTAGGCAACGCGGGCATCGAAGTGAACGGGTCGTTTCGTCGAGCTGCGCCGGAAGAGGCTCCTGGGCCCGCCTCCTGGTCCCACGGGGTCGTCTCCGACTCCCTCGGAGCCGCGATTGCCGAGATGTTGAAGCCGAGCGACAACCAGGTCGCCGAGTCCATCCTGCGCACGGTGGGCTATGAGGCCGGCGCCGAGGGCTCCGCGGAGGCGGGACTCGACGTCGCCCGTGGAATCCTGGCGGGCTGGGGCATCGAGCGCGGAGCCATGGCTCTTTCCGACGGATCCGGGTTGTCGCGCTACAATCGCATCGCCCCCAGCGCCATGGCGCGTTTGCTCCGCAGCATGTGGCAGCACCCGGAGCACGCGGTCTTCCTCGCGGGTCTTCCCGTAGCCGCAGTGGACGGAACGATGCGAAGCCGGCTGTCCGGGACGCCCGCCGAGGAGAATGTCAGGGCCAAGACGGGCTCGCTGGCCGCGGCCCGCGCCCTGTCCGGATACCTGACGGACGGCGCCGGCGAGACGCTGGTGTTCTCCCTAATGCTCAACGATTACGAGGTCTCGGGATCCGTGGCGGTAGCGCTGGAGGACCTGATCATCGAGCAGATCGCGCTCTATCGCAGACCCGTACAGCCCGGCTGGCCTCAGTACCGGGAGGAGGGCCCGTGAACGCGGGCGGAGGGAACGGCCCGCAGGCGGACTGGCTTGGCTGGCGGGAAGCCCTGGAGACCATTCTGTCCCGTTGCGAGCCGCTGGAGACTGAGGACGTAGCGCTTTCAGGGGCGCTGGGCTGCGCCGTGGCCGAGGACGTCACCGCCGACGTGGTGCACCCCCCGTGGGACAACAGCGCGATGGATGGCTTCGCTGTGCATGCGGCGGACGTGAGCGGAGCGACGACGGAGGACCCCGTGGTCCTGCCGCTGTCCGATGACATCCCGGCTGGCTCGTTCCCATCTGGGCCGCTGGCCCCGGGCACGGCGGCCCGCGTAATGACGGGAGCTCCCGTTCCGGCGGGCGCGAGTGGCGTGGTGCGGGTCGAGCACACTTCGGAGGATTCAGCCGGACGCATCTCCTTCTTCAAGGACTCGGACGCGAACCGCAACATCCGGCGGCGCGGAGAGGACCTGGATGCGGGCGAGATCGTCCTGCGGGCTGGCCAGGCCGTGACTCCAGCCGCGGTGGGGGTCCTGGCCATGCAGGGACGGTCGCGAGTGACCGTTCGGAGACGCCCGCGGGTCGGCGTGCTGTCCAACGGCAACGAGCTCGCCGACTTCGACGAAGTTGAGGAAGTCAGGGCCGGGCACCGCATCATGAACTCCAACGGACACGCACTCGCGGCGCAGCTCATCGACGCGGGCGCGGACCCGGTGCCGCTCGGCATCGCCCGGGACGAGGCGGCGGACGTCCGGCGACGACTCGAGTCCGCGGATCAGTGCGATGCCGTCATTTCGTCAGCCGGCGTGAGCGTGGGAGATCATGACCAGGTGAAGGCCGCACTCGAAGATCTGGGCATGCGACGCGTCTTCTGGCGCGCCCGAATTCGTCCGGGCAGCCCCCTGACGTTCGGCCTGCTCGGAGGGAAGCCGTTCTGGGGACTCCCGGGAAACCCCGTGTCCGCGATGGTGACGTTCGAGGTATTCCTACGCCCGGCCTTGAGGAAGATGATGGGACATCGCCATCCCGAGGCGCCCCGAGTCCTGGGAAAGACACGGAAGGCGATTTCCTCGTCGGCTGACCTGACGCATTTCTACCGTGTCCGGCTGGATCGCGTCGCGGGCGACCTGCCTCTCGTCGAGCTCACTGGACCGCAGGGTTCGGGCATCCTCACGTCCATGAGCGAGGCGGACGGTCTTCTCATCGTGCCGGAAGGGATCTCCGAGGTGGGCGCCGGCGAGGCGGTCGAGGTCATTCCGCTGCCGGGAGACTGGTCGTGAGTGAACGCGTCGTGCTTCTTCTCGGGACCCGCCGGGGCCTGTGGCGCGCCGTCGCGGACGGCCGAAGACGAGAGTGGAGCATCGATGGACCGGCGATCGCGGGATACGAGGTCTACCACGCCATCCTCGATCCCCGGGCGCCTCAGACCGGCTACGCCGCGGTCCGGCACGAGGTGTGGGGCGCGCACGTATACCGGACCGAGGACGGAGGGGAGACCTGGAAGGCCCTGCCGGCGCGACCGTCGTTTCCGGAGGAGTCGGGCCAGTCCGTGCGGGCGATCTGGCACCTGGCTCCGGGCGGCGCGTCCGAGCCTGGCGTGCTGTACGCCGGCGTCGAGCCGGCCGGACTGTTCGTGACCCGAGATCGTGGCGGCTCCTGGAAGCGGATCTCGAGCATCGAAGACCACCCCACGGCAACGGCCTGGCAACCGGCGAAGGGCGGCCTCGCGCTTCATTCCGTCCAGGTGGATACCGCGAATCCAGAACGCCTGTTCGCCGCCGTCTCTGCGGGCGGAGCGTATCGCTCGAACGACCGCGGCCGGACGTGGACGGCGATCAATTCCGGCGTGCGTGCGGACTTCCTACCGGATCCTCGGCCGGAGGCCGGGCAGTGCGTTCACAGTCTGAAGCTTCACCCGGCTCGGCCGAGTCGGCTGTATCAGCAAAATCACTGCGGCACGTATAGAACGGACGATGACGGGAGCTCCTGGACGGAGATCACCGCGGGCCTGCCGAGCGATTTCGGATACGTCATGGCCGTGGACCCCGCGGACCCGGAGCGCTGCTGGGTGATACCGGAGGAAAGCAGCCATCTCCGTGCCGTATGCGGCGGTCGCCTCACGGTGTACGAGTCCCGGGATGGGGGAGCGTCCTGGATGGCACGCACAGCGGGCCTGCCCCAGGAACAGGCTTGGGTGACGGTACTTCGCGAAGCGATGGCTACGGACGGAATGGACCCATGTGGGGTCTACTTCGGGACGTCATCAGGCGATGTTTACAGCAGCTCCGACGGTGCAACCTGGACCGAGCTGACCCGTCACCTTCCGAAGATCCTCTCGGTCGAGGCCCTGGCGCTCGCCGACTGACCGATCAACCCCCCGGAGCACCCTCCCACTCGATCACCGCCCCGCCGCTCGTGTAGCCGCCACCGACGGCCGTCAGCACGATGTTCGCAGTCGGCGGCAGCGGTCCGTGGTCGCCCTTCAACACCTCATCGAGAGCGATGGGAACCGTCGATGCCGAAGCGTTGCCGTAGTACTCGATCACGTCGATCACCCGTCCGCGGGTCAGGCCGAGCGATTTTTCTATTCCGGCCGTAATCCGCCTGTTGGCCTGATGCGGCACCACCACGTCGACATCGTCCCAGCCCAGCTCCGTCCGCGCGAGGGACTGCTCGGCCACGCCGACCATCGACTTGATGGCGTTGCGCAGCACGTTGGGCCCGCCGCCCATGCTCAGTTTCGGGACGTCGTCTCCCGGCTGCAGCTCGGCCTGACCGAGGAGATTGAGGTGCGTGGGCGAATAGTCGGCGGTAACGTACGGGGCGGCGAGCACCTGTCCCCTCCCCGGCTCAGCCGTGAGGACCACACCCCCGGCGCCGTCCCCGAACAGCACCGCGGTCTTCGGGTCCGTGTAGTCCGTGATCCCCGTGAGATGATCGCCCGAGACGACGAGGACGTTGCGCGCACTCCCGGAGCGGACGAAGGCGTATCCCGAGGAAAGGCCGTACACGAACCCCGCGCACGCCGCGTTCATCACGTATCCGGGGCATTGGGGAATCCCCAGCAGGTGGCCCACGGTACAGGCGGCATTCGGAACGATCTCGCGCTCCGTAAGACATGCCACGATCAGGAGGTCGATCTCCGAGGCTTCCATGCCGGCGTCGGCCAGCGCCGCCCGGCCAGCTTCGGCGCACATCCACTCCGCCGACCGATCGACGGCGGGATCCATGACGCGCCGCGCCTTGATGCCGGTGACCTGGATCGCCCAGCGGTCGAAGACTTCGGCCGGCGTAAGTGCAGCGGCTTCTTCGAAATCGATTTTGCGCAGGGATGCCCGCGCCTGGTCGACGTCGAATGAGCGCCGAATTTCCTCCTGCTCGTAGAGCGCGAAGTTGTCCACCGCCCGTTGCGGCAGGTATCGACCCGATCCGGCCACGAACACCGATCCAGAGTTCGTCGTCAAAGCGCTCTCCAGGCTTTCGAAAGATGCGTGAGACGGGCGGCCCCCGAGGGTCCTGCCCGTCGACGCACGGAAATACGGGTCGGGAAGATATGCGTTGGAAGGACGTACCTCAATCTGGGCGCCCGGGGAGGGTCAGGTACGCCCCGGTGAGGTGTCTGGTCGACCGGCCTCTGGCTCAGCCGCCGTCGCGAATCCGTTGCGGGGGCTCCGTCCCAGGCGGGACTGGCGCGTTGTCCGCCGGGCGACGGCTCGGATTCTGGCGCGTTCGCGCCCCGTCGGCGGGCGGACGGTCACGCTGCTGGATCTGGCGCTCAGCCCGCGAGCGCACTTCCTCGACAGCCGTGCGCCAATCGGCGCCCTGCAGCATTCGGCGGCGGATCGCCG
>JAMJQR010000241.1 GCA_023554335.1 Candidatus Benthicola marisminoris | reverse complement strand
TTCCCGGCACGTGGACGACGTCGCGCCGGAGAACCCGAACTGGAATGCCGGCTACGGCTACCAGTGGTGGCGTGTAGACTCCGATGGCGTCGAGGTATGGGCGGGTCTCGGGTACGGCGGACAGTATCTTCTCGTCCTGCCAGATCAGCGTATCGTGGGCGTCGCGAATTCCTGGAATGTGTTCGGACCGCACACGCAGGTTTTTGGAGCCTTCCTGGAGGCGCTGATCGAGTCGGCCCGATAGGCAAACGCCGCGGGCCGATCAGGCCGTTCGTCGGATGACGAAGCGCGGCCGGGCTTCACAGAACCCGGTGAGGTCCGTTAGACTCAGGCACCCCCCCGAGAACGATGCTGCGGCCCCGGCCGCGGTGGCGATCCCCTTTCCGCAGAGGAGGACACGTGATCGAAAAGGACAAGCTCAAGGAGAAGGCCTGCCGGAAGGCCCACCAGCTGGCGAAGGACAAAGGAGCGGACTACTGCAGCTTCGGGGAATGGGTGACGGCGCTCGTCCTCGAGAAGTACGCGAACGGAGAGTCTTCGCCGATCACCCTCGAATTCGAGGTCGCGGGAGTGGAGGAGACGGGCAAGCCGTTGCCGTGCGACGAAGAGTACGGGCTCAGGTTGTTCGCCCTCCAGCAGGAAGCCGCCGATGACCAGTGCATCGAGGTGCGGATCAGGGGAAAGACCGTCACGATCTGCTGATCGCGGCGCACCCCGCAGAGCGAGTCAGCCTGCGGCGTCCGTCAATTCCGTCTCGAGCCTTCGCGCTCTCTCCGCGGGTCCGAAGCCGGGATCCGCCCGATTCCAGGCGGAGAGGGCGGGAGCCAGTGCATCGAGCGCCTCTGCTTCGCGACCCGATTCGGCCAGTGCCTCCGCACGGACGAGCGCGCCCCCGGGAGATCCCGGTGTGAGAGCGAGAGCCGAATCTGCCGCGGCCAGGGCTGCCTCGGCATCCCCGCATTTCAGCCTCGCCATGGACAGGCCGATCCAGGCCGACGTGGTCTCCACTTCGAGACCGGCCTCGAGCGCCGATTCGTACACATCTCGCGCCGCCCCGCACTCTCCCCGCATTCGAAGCCCATCCGCACGGCCGAGCATCAGGTCGGGAGCGAGTATCTCGTCCATCCCGATTCTCGCGACGGCGCCCTCGACCTCGGGCAGGATCGCCACCAGGCTGTCGCCCATTTCCAGCGCTGCAAAGGTCTTCCACCGTCCGATCGAAGCCAGCGGGCGGAGGGCCCCCGGAAGCGACGCGCTCAGTTCCTCCACCTGCCGCAGCGACTCGGTGAGACCGATGGAGGGGGCGACCCGGTGCATGCCCTGCAGCGCGCTGAGCGACCGGTTCAACGGATCGAGGAATTCGGCCCGGGCGAGTCGCGCTGCCTGCTCGGCTTCGCGTGCCGCCCGGAGTCTACCGAGGCTCAGGTAGAGCTCCGCGCGTGCACTGTCGACTGCGGATCGCTGTTCGGCGCTCACCGAGGACTCGAGCGCTCCGTTCAGCTCACTCACCGCATCTTCGTGGCGCCCGAGTGTCGCCAGCACCCCGGCCACTCCGATCCGCAGGAGAGCGTCTTCGGGACTGAGGAGAAGTGCATCCCGGTAGAGGGCCTCAGCCTCGGTCAGATCGCCATGGGAGCGAAGGAATTCGGCATACTCCTGGATTCCTTCCCGCGAATCGCCCCCCACCGCGCGATACCTTTCGTATGCTTCGCGGGCTGCCTCCGGATTCTGCGCTGCAGCCTGTATCGTGGCTATTCTCAGCAGGTAATCGAGCCGATCCGGATCGCTCTCGAACAGGGACTCGAGCGTCTCGGTCGCCGCCTCGGTGCGTCCGGCATTCGCATACAGGTTCGCGAGTTGTTCTCGGGCATGCAGGTCGTCGGAATAGCGTTCGACGCGCTCCTCGGCGACGGCGAGCGCTGCGTCGCTCTGACCGGTCATCAGGTAGTAGCCCTGCAGCAGCGACAGGTACTTCCAGCGCGGGAGCCGGTAGTCCAGCTCGATCACTCGCTGCTTTGCCTCGATCGCGCTCTCCGCGTCTCCCTGGCTGAACGCCGCGAGTGACAGCTCATTCCACGCCAGCGCGAAATCGGGGTCCCTGCCGGTGGCCACCCGCATCGCGTCCCGCGCGGCTTCCGGGTCTCCCTCCACGAGACGGAGGCGCATCCCCTCGACGTACGACCGGAACGCCGCGGGGCGATCGCTGAGCATTTCCATCGCCGGGCGGTCCTCTACTCTCGCGAGGTAGGCGGACGGCAGCACCACGCCCTCCTTGATGGCGTGGCTGAGGCGATCCACCGTCGGCAGAAGTCCCTCGATATCGGTGATCCAGGCTCTCTGCGCAGCCGTTGTCCCGCGTTTCATTCCCGTCAGCGACGAATGGACCACCAGGCTGTCGGCTCTACCCTCGAACCAGCCGCTCAACACCCACCCCAGTCCCCTTTCGCGGGCCAATTCCCGCTTCAGAGGATCGGGTACCGTCGTCCAGCGCTCTTCCCCTCGTTCTCTGAGCGCCGGAACGAGACCGGTCTCGGTGAGCAGGAGAAGGTCCTGGTCCAGGTCGGCCTGCAGCGCGAAGGGGACCGCATAGGAGATCCAGTCGAGCTCCGGGTCGCCGGTCCGATTCTCGAAGAAGAACACTCCCGCTCGCCTGACCTGGCCGGGGGCCGGCACCCACTCGACGCCTTCGATCTCCCGGCTGTCGGTGTACGGCTCGGGCTGTGCGACCGGCCCGAGGTGACTGTCCCGGAACAGGAGCAACAGAATCGCAGCCGCACCGACCGCGTTCAGCGCCACTCCGGCCCGCTCGGCCGTTGGCCATGCCCGTCCGCTTCCGCCGTGGAAGTAGCCTATCAGCACGACGCTCGGGAGCAGGGCCACCATCGCGGTCAGAACGAGTGCCGGTACGTCGGGCGAGAGCATCAATCGGTCGGCCAGGACCCTGGCGAGGAACACGGCCCCCCAGGTCGCGATCAGATAGGCGACGAAGGCATGGGGAACCCGGCGTCGCCACAGATCGGTAGCCACGTCGCTGGCCAGTCCTCGCCAGCCCGGCGCCGTCACGAGCGCGTCCCCGAAGGCCGAGGCATCGGTGAATCGAGCCTCGGGGTCTTTCTCGAGCGCCTTGAACAGAGCACGCTCCGTCGGATATGGCACCGGCCCCTTCGTCCTCTGCAGCGGCTCGGGCGGCTTCGTCAGGTGCTGCGACATGTAACCGGTTGCGGTCTCGGCGCGGAACGGCGGAGATCCGGTGAGCATCTCGTACAACACGCATCCCAGCGAGTAGATGTCCGATCGACCATCGACCGCGGAATCAGCGCTCCACTGCTCCGGACTCATGTAGGCGACCGATCCGATTGCGAGACCCGTGGAAGTGAGCCGGTCGCGCGAAGCCTCGTCCAGCGCCCGGGCGACCCCGAAGTCGGTAACGACCGCTACGTCGCCGGTCAGCATGATGTTGCCCGGCTTGATGTCGCGGTGAACGATTCCGTCGCGGTGCGCCTGCGCGAGTGCCGTCGCCACCTGGCGAGTGATTCGAACGGCATCGTCCACGGGCAGCGGCCCGGACCGCTCGATCAACTGCTCGACCGACTCCCCTGCCACCAGTGGCATCGTGTACCAGAGCAGGTCGCCATCCGCGCCCGAGTCGAAGAGGGGCACGATGTTCGGGTGCTGAAGTCGGGATGCGATCCGGATCTCGCGGAGGAAACGATCCGGCCCGAGCGTCACGGCCAGCTGGGGCTCGAGCAGCTTCAGCGCGACCTCACGATCGTGACGAATGTCGCGGGCACGAAATACACGTGCCATTCCGCCCCGGCCGATCTCCTCGCCGACCTCGTACCGATCGCTCAGCGCTGCGGCGAGCCGCACGCGCACGTCGCCCATCGCACCTCCGTTCGCTGGCGGGAAGCCTGTCTCAAGGAAGCCGGCGCCGCGGCGGCCGTCAATCCCGCATTGAGTCGGTGCGGGTATTCCTGGTTCTGGGGAAGAGTTCGTGCAGGGGTGTCAGAACGGGCCTGCGGGTGCGCTCCCGGCGAGTTCCGACTCGCACAGCTCGAAGAAGTTGCAGCTCGGACAGCGGCGCCGGTTTTCGGTAAGCGGAAAAGCCTCACGTGACTTCGGCGCGTTCCGGATCGGGTCCTCGAGGTAGGTGCGCATTGCCGCCACGCTGTCCCGGATCGACTGCTTCTCCTCTTCGATGTCGCGATCGGTGATCGGCGCGCTCACAGCCGTC
>JAMJQR010000240.1 GCA_023554335.1 Candidatus Benthicola marisminoris | reverse complement strand
GCGCCCCGGAACCCGTAGATGCTCTGCTTCGGGTCTCCCACGAGGAAGAGCTGCGGGCGCTTCCCGGCCGGGTCGGGCTCGGAGGAGCCCGGAACCGGAAGGCCGGCGATCGCGAAGGCGATGTCCCGCTGCGCCGCGTCGGTGTCCTGGAACTCGTCGATGATCAGGATCCGGTAGCGCGACCGAACGGCCTCCAGTGCCGCGCGGGTGCCGGGGCGCGTGAGCAACCGGCGGGCGTCGAGGATCAGGCTGTCGAAGTCGCGCAGGTTCTCCGCCTCGAGCCAACTCAACCACCGCGCCAGGGCCCGGTAGGCATAGCGGTACAGATGGGCCGCCACGCGGAGTGAGGTCTCGTCGTGGGCGCGCAGAGTCTCGTCTTCGTCCGCGAGACCGAGGCGCCCGGCGATCGCCCAAACCAGCTCCGGGTCCAGTCGCTGGTCGCCCGTCGGGTCGGATTCAACCCACTTCGAGTAGCGCCGCGAGTGCCAGCGGAGGTCGCGCATCACCTCCCGGACGTTGCCGATAGCTCCCTTCTGGTGTGTGCCGTCGTACATCCCCTTGAAGCGTCGCACCAGCTCACGGGCCTCGGGCTCGGCGGCGGCCAGCGCTTCCCGCAGAACATCCCGCAGGAGCTCGTCCTGGTGCACCCGGGTCTCGCGCTCATCGAGCACCCGGAAGGTGGGATCGATCTCAAGCCGCAGCGCATGCTCCCGAAGCAGCTCCGCGCAGAAGCCGTGGATCGTGCCCACCGAGGCGCGATCGATCTCCCAGCGCAGCTCGTCCGCCCGTTCCGAGGCCTCGATCTCGGCCCTCAGCTTGCCCTTGAGATCGTACGCCGCCTTCTCCGTGAACGTGATCGCCGCGATCTGGTCCAGACGGCAGGGTTCCGGGCACCCGGGGAGCGGACGAGGCGGATCTCCGCTCCGGCCGGCCTCGAGTCCCAGGAGCCAGAGGATCTTCCCGACGACCGTGGTGGTCTTCCCGGTGCCGGCGCTGGCGGACAGAAGGACGTCGCCCGCGGCCGTGACGGCGCGGGCCTGCTCGGCGGTCCAGGTCACCCCGGCAATCGCCATCGGCTACTCCGACAACCGGTCGAAGCGCGTCCCGTCTACCAGGCTCGCCTCGTTGCGGGTGATGTCCCGACCCGGCTGCCAGCTCGCGATCTTGGCCGATGCCGCCTGCACCGCCTCGAACAGGCCGGCCCGCACACGCCCCGGAATCGACAGGGCGAGACGCAGCGTCGGCTCCACGCGGCTGAACTTCAGGTCGTACTTGTTGGCGGGTTTGCCGGGGCTTCGCAGGGCCCGGTAGCGAGCGGAGTCGACCGTGCCGAGACCCAGTGTGTCGACCGCCGCCATGTACAGGGCCGTCTGAAGCAGGGCCCCGTCCTCGTAGCCCTTCTTCAGCGGAAGGCTGCCGACGCCGCTCTTGTAGTCCAGGATGCGTAGCACGCCGCCGTGATCCGCGCCGTACCTGTCGATCCGGTCTATGCGTCCGCGCAGCAGCAAGCGGGCGGGCTCTCCCGCCGCGTCGCGACCCGTGAGCTCGACCGGGGGCTGGTCTTCGTAGCCGAAGCGCCGCTCCACGGCGACCGGTCGCTCGCCCTTCTGCGCCATGTGGCGCAGCTCCCATTCCAGGTAGGCTCTCACCGTGTCCTGAACGTCCTGTCGCGTGACCTCCCAGTGAGCCTCGAGCCCGAGCCACTCGTCCCTGTCCGCCTCGCGCTCGGCGATGACCAGCTGCGACACGTCGTCCAGGACCGCCGCCGCCCGCTCGTCGAACTCCTGTGGGAGATCATCCAGCACCGCGGCGTAGAACCTCTCGAGAATGTCATGCGCCACGCCACCGAAAGTCAGCACACTGGTTTCTTCCTCGGCCTCCGATACTTCCTCGAGCCCCAGGACCCTCTGAAGGAAGAAGTCGAACGGGCGCTTCCCATAGGTCTCGAGCTGGCTGGCCGACCAGTAGACATCCGGCCCGAACCTCCGACCGATCTCCCCCAGGACCACCGGATCCCTGATCTTCCCGTTCCAGGCCGTCGGCCGCAGGGATATGGCCCGATCGATGCCGAACAGGGCCTCCGGATCGAGAGTCGGGGTATCCTCGATCCGATCTTCCCCGGAGTCCGCGCGCAGCCCCGCCTCGTTGTGGACGAAACCATCCAGCCCCCCGGTGCGCAGCTCGTCCGCGAAAGCTCCGAGAACGCCGCGGCGGATCTCGTCCGGGAACGCGGTCTCGAACTCCTCCCGTCGCCCCGAGCGCCTCACGACCTTCAGCCGGAGCGCATCCGCTCGACGCTGCTGAGCCAGGCTCACGGGCTCGAGATCCACGTCGTATCCCCCGGCCGGCGGGCTGGCCGCCTCGAGGTCGAGAGTCCGGGGAAGCTCGGTATCGGCCTGATGCTCGGGGACCATGAGAGACGGGAGTCGTGGCACACCGTTCGAGTCGGTGGTCCGGTACGTAACCGTCACCCGTTCGCCGCGTGCCACGGAGCGCCACAGGGTCCGCTCGCGGCGCATGGTCTCGAATCGATCCGTGAGCGGAATGCCATTCTCGCGCAGGAGGAGGCGCTCGTCATCCGAGAACACCCCGAGCGACGTCGGAGCCCGCGGAAACACCCCGTCGTTCGCGTGAATGACGAACGTGTGTCGAAACGGGCTGAGCGACGCCTCGTGCGCCTCCAGCACCTGGACGCCTTCCTTGAGCGGCGTGGACAGGGCCAGCTCGTTCGCCTCAAGCAGCCGGCGAAGCCTCGAATACCAGTCCTCGGGGGCCAGCGGCTCCGCGGAACGAACCAGCTCTCGCCATTCCCGGAGAAGACGGACGAGGTGCTCCACTCCGCGCTGGTCCAGGCGAACGATGTCCCATCGGTCCCCAACGGGCTCGCACAGGCGGGCGCGGAATTCGAAACGGCCCCCCCGCAGAATCTCGAGCGTCCGGTCAATCCATTCGTGCTCTGTCCGGGGTGCCAGGAGCTCGGACACCTGGTCGAAGAAGGACTGGAACTTCGGCAGATCCTCGCGCATTCGCTCCGGCGACACCCCCTGCCGCCGCCAGCGCCGGCCATCCTCTTGCGCGCTCTCGCGCGCGAGGCGCTGCAATCCCTCACACCAGGAATCGAGGCCTTCGTATCGTCGGGCCGCGGCCAGAACGTCCACCGGTCGCAGGTCCACCCCGGGCGAGAAGTAGGGGCTACCGAGGACCTGCCGGAGCCGCTCGAAGGTCCAGCCATCCGCCCCGCCCCGGAGCAGCTGGAGGAGGGCCTTCAGGGCGGGGATCTCCGCGAGGACCGACCGCAACCGGGCCGTGGACGGGACGCCGACCTGCTCGAGCGCCGTGTACATGAGCCGGGTGTCCTGGTGTCCCGAGCGCGCGATCACCGCCACCTCGTGCGGCTCGGCCTCTCCCCGGGCCAGCAGCCGCTTGATGCGGCGAGCGACCCACGCCGCTTCCCGCACGGAGTCCGGCGCCGGCTGCACGACGGGTACCGTTACGACCTGCCCTTCTTCCCCCACGATCTCGGCCGGCGCGTCCGCCAGGCCGTCCCACTCGGAGAGCTCGTCCTCCCGCGGCAGGTACACGAGGACCTCGACGGCCTCCTGCCTCGCCAGTGATCGGAACAGCCGCTGGCGAGACCGCAGCGATGTGACGCCGTACACGTGGAGGCGCCGCGCCCCGCCGACTGCCGCTGACAACCCCCCACGATCGATCCGCTCCGCCACCATGCTGTGAATCGAGCGCGGATCGTACAGATGCCGCTCGGCCAGTTCCGAAAGGAAAGCCTCGTAGGTATCAGCCACCCAGGCGTTCCGCCGTCGCGTGAAGTCGTCGACTCCCGTCCCCTCGAGCGCCCGTCGAAGGTCGGCCGGCCCCACGCCCTCCGGCAGCAACTCGCTGAACACCCGGTCCAGCATGTGCGTCCCCGAGGGGCCGCGGTCCTGGCCTGCGGTCCGCACCCCGGCGCTCAGCGCGAACTGACCGGCCAGCCGCGCCACCAGCATCCGGCCCGTGAGAATCCCCACCGGCCGCGACTCGATGCCGAACATCTGGCGGAGATCCGAGAAGAACGCCACGGGAGGATCGAGCCAACCCGGTACGCCCCGTCGAACCGCCTGCTCGAGCAGAGCGTCCCGCTGTACTCGATGCGTGAGCAGCAGGAAGTCGGGGAAATCGGACGGTCCGGTCCGATCACCGACCGCCGAGAGAAACGACTCCGAACAGGCCGCCCACAGAGCGGCGTTCGTGCCGGAACGAATGAGTCGAAGGGGCATTGGCCCAACATATCACGCGGGTTCGGCGGGTGGCAGACCCTCGCCGGGAGGTCTTGCGCCGCCAGCCGTGAGCAAATATGGTCATAATAGTCGTTATGACTACTTTTCTGCCCCATTAGAGGAGTGTTCCGTGTCGCGCACACTTTCCGTTGCACAGGCCAAGGCCACGTTCGCGGCGTGCGTCCGCTGGGCCGAAGATGGCGAGCCGATCATCATCAGCCGGCACGGCAAGCCCGTGGCGGCCCTGGTCCAGGTGTCGGACGTGGAGCGCCTCAACCAGCTCCGCGCCGCGGGCCCCGAGGGTGGCCTGGCCAGCCTCGCTGGCGGATGGAAGGGCTCGGAACAGCTGGCGCGCCTGGTGCGGCGGGGCCGGCGGTAAAGCGAACCGAGGACGCTTCCTGACCTGACTTCCGGGCGGAGTCTCCAGCCCCCGGAAGCGGGAGAGGTGCCCCCGATTCCCATGGCCTACCTGTTTCATTCCGATGCCATCGCCGAGGCCCTACGCTCTGAGCCGCGGGAGGCCTACGTGGAGTGGCTGCGAACCCTCCCCCGCGAGGAGCAGTTCACCAGTGCAATCTCGGTGGGCGAGCTGTTTCGGGGTGCGGACCTATCGTCCGATCCCGAGAGACATCGGCGGAACATCGAGGAACGAGTGCTGCCCGCTCTCACGATCCTCCCGTTCGACGTGGCGGTCGCCCGGCCGTTCGGCGAGCTCGAGGCCGATCCGGTCCTCGCCACCGAGCTGAGCGAGCCGGAGCTTCAGGTCGCGGCGACCGCACTGCATCACGGCCTGGAAGTCGTGACGGCGCGGACCGGCAGGTTCCGGCGCGTACCAGGGCTGTCCATCCATCCCCTTCCCCGTGGCCGACGCTCCGCCTGAAGTCTGGCCCCCTCGGTCCCCCGGATCGCCGGTCCTTGATCCCACCCCAGCCTTGATTACTCTGGAGAAGAGCGCGCGACGCATCTCGTCGACGCGCACAGGAGGGCGGAATCGACGAGGAGGAGAACGCGATGGCGGAAACACCGAGTCACGCCGCGGGGCAGTTCTGTTGGGTGGAGCTGATCGCGAGCGACCAGGCGGCGGCCCGCTCTTTCTACACGGAGCTCTTCGGCTGGGACACGGAGGAAGTGCCCATGGGCGAGGACGCCACCTACACCATGTTCCACAAGGGCGGCAAGTATACCGCCGCGCTCTAC
>JAMJQR010000239.1 GCA_023554335.1 Candidatus Benthicola marisminoris | reverse complement strand
CGGCGTGCAGCTGGTCAACGAAACTCTCACCAAGGATGACGGGGGCACGGTCCGCGTGTCCAAGTGCCCGAACGGTCACGGAATGGTGAAGTCGCCGATGTGCTGCGGCACGGACATGACCTGCCAGCTGTAGACGCGGCGCCGAAAGACCGCTTGCCTGTAACCAGCTGAGCATCGAGGGGCCCGGCGACGTCCATCCGTTGACGGGACGGACTTCTCCGGGCCTTCTCGTGATCCCCGCCCCCGATCGCAGCACTGGCGCCCCCGCGTTTTTGTTCCTATAGTGCCTTAGACAAACATCAGACAAAGGACAGCGCTATGCGGCTGAGTCAGCTTGCAGTGACCTATATCGTGAGCCTCGTGACGTTCCTGGCCATCGACTTCGCTTGGCTGGGGTGGATCGCCAGGGGCTTCTACCGCGAACAGATGGGCGATCTGATGCGAACGGACGTGCGGTGGCTCCCGGCGTTCGCGTTCTACGCTCTCTTCGTGGGCGCGATCCTCGTGTTCGTGGTTCTCCCGGCCCTCGAGCGAGGATCCCTCCCCCGAGCCGCGTTGATGGGCGCGTTCTTCGGCCTCGTGACGTATGCGACGTACGATCTCACGAACCTCGCGGTGCTGGAGGGATACCGGACGCAGCTGGCACTGGTGGACATGGTGTGGGGGACCGCCCTGTGCACCATGGTCTCGGTGGCGGGATACCTGGTGGGTTCTCGTTTTGTCGCGTAGACGTCCGCCGCCGGGCCGTCGTCTTCACTCCGCTCTGAGCGCTTCCACAGGATCGACGTGCGTGGCCCGACGTGCCGGGAAGTAGGTGGCGAGCAGTCCGGAGAGCAGGAGAGCGAGGGCCATGATTCCGTAGGTCACGGGCTCGAACGCGCCTACGCCGTACAGGAAGAACGACACTCCTTTTGCCATCCCGAAGGCCAGGCCCAGCCCGACGAGGATCCCGATCGCGGCCAGGGTCATTCCCTGGCGCATGATCATTCCCACCACGTTTCCGTCCCGGGCGCCGAGCGCCATGCGAATGCCGAGCTCCTGCCGGCGCTGCGACACGGAATAGGCCATCACGCCGTACACGCCGGCCAGAGCGAGCACCAGGGCGATCACCGCCACCACGCTCATGATCTTCGCCATGATCGTGTCGCCGCCCAGCGACTCATCGATGACGTCCTTCAGAGACCGCATTCCGTAGGCGGGAATGTCCGGGTCGACGGCCGCGACCTCCGCGCGGATCGGCTCGAACAGTGATTCGAGAGGCGCCTCCGACTCCACCAGGTAGGCCAGGTTCCGGCGGCCGCCCTGGTAGACGGGGACGTAGACCATCGGCCGTTCTCCCGGCCGCGCAGTCGCCACACCCGTGTTTGCCGCTACCCCCACGACTTCGCTCGTCGTGCTACCGAACACGATCTGCCGTCCGATCGGCTCCGAGTCCGGCCAGTGCCGCTCGGCCATGACTTCGTTGATCACGATCACGTCCAGCGAGCCGGCCCGGTCCGATGCCTCGAGTCCCCTTCCCCGCACGATCGGGATGTCCATGGCATCGAAGTACCCCGGCGTGATCTCCAGCATGTTGGTAACCTTGCGGTCCTGATCGGTCTGGATGTCGTCACCGGGGAGCGTGTAGTAGGAGCTGTTGTTCCCCTGCGACGGGATGATGGACGTGGAGCCCACCGAAGTGACGCCAGGCACGGAACCGAGCCTCAGGGTGAGCTCCTCGTGGAACGCGATTACGGACGCGTCGTCCAGGTAGTCGCGCTCGGGGAGGGCGACGCGAAACGCGATCAGGTCGCTCTCGTCGAAGCCCCGGTCCGCGAGCCGCACGTTGTAGAAGGCCTGCACCAGGAGAGCCGAGGAGACGAGTAGAGCCAGAGCCAGCGCCACCTCGCCGATCACGAGCGCCTTACGGAGGCGGCCGCCGCGCGCCGCTGTCCCTCCGCGCCCACCTTCCTTGAGCGAGGCGGCCGTGCTCCCCTTTCCGCCCTGAATCGCCGGGGCCAGACCGACCAGCACCGCGCTCAGGACGACGATCGCCATCGTGAACAGCAGGGCCCGTCCATCCAGTCCGATCTCGTTCACGCGCGGGAACCAGGACGGCATCACCGAAACCAGCCACCGGATTCCGAACACCGAGATCACGACGCCGGCCACGCCCCCGGCGAAGGAGAGGATCAGTGACTCGGTGAGAAAGTGCCGGATGATGCGTCCCCGGCCGGCGCCCAGGGCGGATCGGATCGCCATCTCCCGCTCTCGCCCGACGGCGTGCGTGAGCAGCAGGTTGGCCACGTTGGCGCACGCGATGAGGAGCAGGAAAAGGACGGCCAGGCTCGAGATCGAAGTGCCGACCCGGAATCCCTCGTTGAAGATGTCCTCGTGCAGGCTCAGGATCCTCGCGCCGTTCCCGGTATTGGTCTCGGGATACTCCGCGGCCAGCTGGGCCGCAATGCGCTCGGTCTCGTCAGCCGCCTGCTCCGCCGTGTAGCCGTCCTTCACCCGGGCGAGGATGCTCACGTAGTGGCTGTTCCTCGACTCGTCCCCCGAGATGGTGAACGGCACCCACACATCGTCGAATACGGACCCGTACCAGAAATCCGGCGACATGACGCCGACGATGGTGTGCGGCTGTCCGTCCAGCAGGATGTCGGAACCCAGGATCTCCGGATCGCCCCCGAACCGTCGCTGCCACAGTCCGTGACTGACGAGGGCGACCTGGCCGCGCCCTACGGTCTCCTCGTCTTCTGTGAAGCCCCGTCCGAGCGCCGGCTGCACGCCGAGGACCTGCAGCCAGTTCCAGCTCAGACGGCGACCCTGGGCGCGCTCCGGGCGGTCGCCCTCCGACAGGTTGAACGAGGCCCCCCGGGACACCGCCACATCCATCGTCTGGCTCAGCTCACGGAAATCCCTGAAGTCCGGGACGGAAAACGATACCCACATCCACCCTCGATCCCGGTTCGTGGTGTACATCGAGTGGAGCTCGTGGGAGTCCGGGTACGGAAGCGGACGGAGCATGAAGACATCGACGGCTGTGAAGATCGTGGTCACCGACCCGATCCCGACGCCGAGCGACAGGACCGCGATGACGATCAGCAGTCCACCCCGGCGAAGGGAACGGATGCCGTACTTGAGATCCTGCCAGAGCCTGTCCATGGCGCGCGCCGTTGCCGAGGGGGAGTGGACCGCCGCTTCAACCTACTACGGGCGCGCCGAGCTGGCGTTTCAACTCAAGGAGTGACGACCG
>JAMJQR010000238.1 GCA_023554335.1 Candidatus Benthicola marisminoris | reverse complement strand
GTGATCCAGCGCATGCGCCGCCGAATCCTGGAGCGTCCGGCCATCGCAGGCGCACGGGGTGTGGGTGAGCGCCCGGTTGAGCCACCCGGACGTCGTGCGCTTGTCTCCGGGTGTGCCGGTCTCCATGAAGTCCTGGGCTTCGAAATGCGACCGGGTGGGGTGAGGGGAACCCACGGCGTTCACGATCGCCAGCTCGCCGCTCGCGAACATCGGGACGAGCCCGGCGAGGGCGGGGTGGAGGCCGAAGAAGCCATCCAGGTCAATGGATGATTCGCCACGGCCCGGCTGGGGTATCGCTATGGACCGGCGCCGCGCGTAGTACTCTTCCTCACCGAAGGGAACCACCATGCTCAGCCCGTCTACGGCGCCCCTCTGGAACACACAGACGAGGGTCTTTCTGCGTGCGCGGGTCGGTGAGGCTCGAAGCAGCGACCGGGACAGAAGTGCCGGCGGGACGCCCAGGGCCAGCATCGCGACGGCTCCGTCACGCAGGAATACTCGTCTCGTGCGCATCTTCATCATTGCCTCCGTCGCCCTAGTGGTGCTGGAACTCGGGTGAACCGATCAGGAGTCCCCCGGCCCGCCGCGCCGCTCCGATTCCGCTCAGATCTTCGCGCTCGAGGTCATCCAGTATGACGTTGACGAGCTCCCGTGTGTCCCGTCCGGGGAGTAACTCGCCGGCCAGCGCGGCCACGATCTCGGCATTGCCCGATGGCTCGACCTCGCGCTTCCGATCTTCCCCTGCGCGCCCGACCCTGACCCCCCGGACCTGCCCCGCCGCGAGCGCGAGCCCGTAGTTCATGCGCTGCAGCATCGCCCCGCCGTTCACCCACTCTTCGCTCGTCTCGGGATAGCCGGTGGGGACGTCCGCCAGGTACGGCATGTGTCCGAACTCCCTCAACTGCTGCACCAGCGCCCCCGGTGAGCGTACGTCGGCCCCGCTGACCCTCAATGACGCGGCAACCAGCTCGAAGGGCGACCGGATCTTGACGCCGAAGTTGGACGGATCCCGGAACTCCGGGTCCTGGAATACCGCCCGCGTGACCTCCCGCAGGTCGCCGCCCGTGGCCCGGAAGACGGTGGCGATCCTCTCCATGGCCTCAGGGGGCGGGTCGTCCGCCACGAAGCGCTCCACGAGCTTCCGGGCCACGTGGTCCGCGGTCGCCGGGTGGTGGGCGAGAAGGCGGAGGACGGCGAGTCCGTCCTCCATGCCGCGTCCGCCGGGTAGCTCGGTTCCGAGCACGGTCTTCGGTCCCGGATCGTGCAGCTGGGGAACGAAACGGAATCGGACCTCTCCGGATTCCCGTGCAGCGTCGGGACGGGTGATCGTCCAGCCCGTCAGCGCTCGCGCCACCGCTACCACGTCCTCCTGCGTGTAGCCGCCGTTCACGCCCAGCGTGTGGAGTTCCAACAGCTCCCGGGCGTAGTTCTCGTTGTAGCCCCGCTGGCGTCCGTCGGCGGGCGGACGTCTCCGCGCTCGCCCGGCAGCTCCCGCGTTCATCGAGTCCGGGACCAGGTTTCGCCAGTTGTCCAGGTAGAAGAGCATGGCCGGGTGCCGGGCGGTGGCACCCAGCAGGTCCTCGAACGTCCCGAAGACATGGGGTCGGATGGCCGTCCTCTCGTAGTCTGCCACGAGCCAGCGATCCGCGCCCTTTGCGAAGAAGACGTTGAAGTGGTTGAACCAGAAGTCGACCATGACCTCCTCGAGCTGCCTCTCCGAGTAGACCGCCCGAGCCAGCTTGGCTCCCACCAGATCACGGGCGATGCGACCCGGGCTCATCATTCGCACTTCGCGTCGTTGCGATGCAGTCAGTGAGTCGGGATTCCCGAATTTCTCGCGCAGGACTCGTGGCGGCGGGTAGGATTCGACGAGCTCGCTCTGGGTCATGGACGCCGCCGGGTAGGCCTCAAGTCTGCCCTCGAGCGCCGAGTCGTCGATCCGCTCCGGCCGCAGCTGTCGTTCCAGCCATCGGTCGGCTCCCATGGCGAGAGCGATGTCGAGATCGGTCGCACGCGCTCCGAACGTGGCCCGTTCGAGCAGGTGAGTGACGGCGGCTCGCTCCGTATCCTCGGGAGCGCGGGTTTGGCCGTGAGTCGCGGCTGGCGCCGCGCCACCGGCCAGCGCCATGGCCAGGGCGACGGCCGCTGCCCTGTGACTCGTCAGATCTCCGAGGGGGGTGGCTCTCACGCGCTCCTCCTTCTTTCATGTGGCCGCCCGCGCGGACGGCCTCCACGAAAGATGGACGACACGTGGGGCAAAAAGGTCAACCGGCGGTGAGGCTCACCCCTGTGCCTCGAGCATCTCTTCCAGCGCGGCGCGGGGCAGGGCACCGGTTCGCCGGTCAGCCTCGGCCCCACCACGAAACAGAATGATCGTGGGAATGCCCCGAATGTCGAATGATGCCGAAATCTGTGGGTTCGCATCCGTGTCGATCTTGGCGACCAGGAGCTCTCCCACCCGATCGGCGGCCAATTCGTCGAGTACCGGCGCCATGATCTTGCAGGGGCCGCACCAGTCGGCGTAGAAGTCGACCAGAACCGGCACCCCGGCATCTCGCACCACGCGCTGGAGGTCGTCGCCGCTGATCCTGGTGGGGCGATCCAGGAGAAACGGCCGGCCGCAATCACCGCAGTGCGGCCGGTCCCGGGCCCGGTCCATGTCGAGGCGGTTGAGCTTGAGACAGAAGGTGCAGCGCAGCGTGACTGCTCGGCCGCTGTATTTGGTGGTACTCATGGAGTCCTCGTCCTCTCTTGATCTTCGGGCGCAGACCGTTCGGGCCGGTCGCTACCGGTTCCCCACGTCTTATTGTGCCGGCGGGTCCCGGATGTCAACGTGGTCCTCCCTGCAACGAAGCGAGAGCATCGCGTGCGGATCGTACACACGGAATCTTCTACCGTCATGGGCGGACAGGAACGGCGGATCCTCGCCGAGGCCGCTGGTATGCGCGATCGGGGCCACGACGTGTGGGTCGTGACGCCGGCCGGCGGCCAACTGGCGAACCGGGCGTCCGCCTCCGGCCTTCGCGTCGTGCATCAGTCGTTCTCCCGTCCCCTGCTGCCGGCCAACGCGCTCGCGCTCGCATCGCTTGTTCGGCGCGTCCGCCCGCACGTGCTGAACACGCACAGCTCGGCGGATAGCTGGACGGCGGCCATGGCCCGGCAGGGCTTCGGATGGCCTGGTGCGCTCGTCCGCAGCCGGCATATCTCCGCGCGGGTGCGTCCCGGGCCCCTGCACCGATTCGTGTACGGCCAGGCCGACTGGCTCATCACTACGGGGGAGGCGGTGAGACGGGGCCTCGCCGACTCTGGTCTCTTCCCGCTGGACCGTTCGGTCTCGCTACCCACTGGAGTCGACCTCGCCATGTTCCGGCCGGACCCCGACGGACGGCAGGCGGCGCGACGCGACCTGGGTCTGGTCGGCGACGCCGCCGTGATCGGGGTCGTCGCCTATCTCAGGGAGGACAAGGGCCACGAGGTGCTGCTGCGCGCCATGCCCGGAATCCTCGAGGACCACCCGGATGCGGTGCTGGTCCTGGTTGGAGACGGACCTTTGCGCTCCGAGCTCGAGGGCCGCGTCCGCGACCTGGCGATCCAGCATTCCGTTCAATTTGCGGGTCTGCGGGAGGACGTAGCGTCAATTCTGTCTGCCTTCGACGTGTTTTGCCAGCCTTCTCTCCGGAACGAGGGGGTGCCCCAGTCGGTGCTCCAGGCGGGGGCGTGCGGGCTGCCGGTCGTCAGCACGCGGGTCGGCGGAATTCCGGAGGCCGTGTTGGATGGCGAAACCGGCATTCTGGTCATGCCGGGCGATGCGGAAGGTATTGGCCGCGCCGTGAGCGCACTGCTCGCGGACCGGGAACTGGGGCATCGTCTGGGCGTCGCTGCCCGCGCTCACGTGGCGCAGTCGTTTTCGCTCGACCGAATGCTAGACCTCACGGAGGAGGCCTTCGCGGACGCCGTCCGCTCGGCACGTGCGCGCGGACGTGACGTGCCAGGGGAAGGAAACGGTACGTGACACGCCGGCTGCCGAGCGCCAGATCTACGGGTCCGGGACCGTCGATCCTGGCGCACCGCCGCATTCACGCACCCGGCGTTTCGCCTCGGCGCTGGGTGCTGTTCCTGCACGGATTCCTCGGCGCCGGCCGAAACTGGGCCTCGCTGGGGCGCGGCCTGGTGAGTGAGCGGCCGGACTGGGGTGCCGTGCTGGTGGACCTGAGGCTCCACGGTGACAGCCAGGGCTTCGCGCCTCCGCACACGGTCGCTGCTGCCGCTGCCGACGTGAGCTCCCTCGTCCTCAACCTGAACCTGGCCGAGACGGTGGTCGCAGGGCATTCCTTCGGCGGCAAGGTCGCCCTGGCGGTCGCAAGGGGGGCGAACGATGGCCTGAGGCAGGTGTGGGTGATGGACAGTACTCCGGCTCCCGGGAGGACGGAGGCTGGCGCGGATCGCCTCCTGGCCCTGATCAGCGGTCTGGAGGAGCCGTTCGAGGACCGAGCCTCCGTCGTCCACGCGGTGCGCGCCGGTGGTTTCGGCCCGCACATCGCCGACTGGACGGCCACGAACCTGGCACGGACATCGGACGGGTACCGGTGGCGCTTCGACCTCTCATCGCTGGATCTGCTGCTGGAGGACTTCTTCCGCGAGGACCTTTGGGACGTGGTGGATCCGCCGGTCCCGGGCCGGGAGATCATCTTCGTGCGGGCCAGCCGCGGATCGATACTGGACGATGAGTCTGCCGACAGGATCGAGCGCCTCGAGAACGATGGTGAGTGCGTGCGCCTCGTTCAGCTGGACGGTGGCCACTGGCTCAACATGGAGAATCCGCGAGGTGTTCTGGACCTCCTGGTGAAATCCCTGCCGCGCTGAGGTGGTCCTCACAGTACTTCTCTCCAGGAGCCCGGCACTGCCCGCACGAATTCGTCACGGACACGCACGCCGAGAAGGCTCGCGCCCCTGCGGGCCGCTGCCGGGTCTCCGGGTCGGCCGCTGCCAACGGCTGTCCACGCTTCGATCCTATACAGGACCTGGATGGAGTCCACGCGGAGCAACGGAGTGGCGTGCACTGCGACCATGTGACCTCCAATCGTGTACTCGGCCCGTGCCGGCTGAACTGGACCGGCCAGCCAGGTGGCCAGACCGGCCTCCGTCAGGTAGAAGGCCTGACTGGAAGCGACGTGACTGATCCCGATCCACAGCTCCGCCCTTGCCGCCAGGAACAGTCCGGTCGCCCCCACGTAGAGCGCGCCCAGAACCACCAGGACCATCAGCAGCGCGAAACCCCCGGATGTCTCTTGCCGGGAGACGCCAGGCCCGTCGGGTGATGCGTGGAGCTTCTGCCGCAGCGTCATGGATCCCCCCCGATCCGAGGCGCGTCCGTCACCCTGGTCCCCGCGGATCATCTCGGCCTCAAGCGGAGAGGGTGACCAACCTTTTGCGGACCGTCTTGGCTTTTTGCCACCTCGAGCCCGGCTCTGCTACTGCACCGACGAGGCTGCAGGAGAGGATACAGAAGGTCTAAGTCCAGCGTTGAAAACGCGATGCGGCGCACTCGCTCCTCCCCGCCTCCGGTTGGCAGACCGCTTGCCCTGTATCGGGCGGGACCCTTTAGGGAAGGAGCGGATGCCATGCAATACAGCGAGACGACCGAGGCTCTGCTCCACGCGATCAAGAACGACGTTCGTAACCGCGTGGACGACATCGTGGACTACGCAGAGCATGCCGCGATGACGCTGACCTCGGAAAGCGAGGTGGACGCGGTGCTCGAACAGGCGCTGGCGGCGGTCGAAAAGACGCTCGCTGAAGCGGCCCGGGCGATGGCCCGAGAAATCCACCGGGAGCGGATGTACTAGCGCTCTCGTTGCTCGCGTTCCTGCCGCATGTTATCGATATTCCCGTGTGGATCGGGTGGCCGGATGCCGGAAACCGATGCACGGAGCGCGCAAACATTCGCATGATCGTACGCGCCGGTCACCTGGGGCGATGTGGGTGTATGTGCAGTTTTCGTAGCCACTTGCGGCTACGAGAGACGACGGCGGCTCGTTGGCCGCGTTCTTGCCGGATCCGTTGGTTCACGGTGAGCCGCGCGTGCACGGCCAGGAGCGTCTGCCCTACACGGGCTCTGGCGCCCGTCGGATACTCGCGGAAGGCGGAGACGCAATGGACGAGAAGGGGAAGATGAGCGCACAGAACAGTGAGGCGAAAGCCGCCGCCTTCCAACCGGACGCTCCGACCACGGGCGCAGATGAGGCCCGCCAGGGTGATGGAGACGCACATCCTACATGGCTGGACCGGGTCCGGGAGGCCGCAGCCCCGGAACCCGACGAACCGCTCTGGACTCCCGAGCCGGTCAGATCCCCGGATTCTCTGTGGGATGCGGCGGATACCGTTGAGCCCGCACCCCCTCTGGCCGCCGTCGAGGCCGATGCTGCCGATGCTCCGGCGCCCGAACCCGAGGTCATGCCCCTGCCGGGCCCGGGAGCCATCCCGGAGACCGCCGCCGCGGCGCTCGAGGAGAGCGTTGGCCTCAGCGTTCGCCGACTGCGTATGGCTGCCGTCGACATGGCGGCGCGCGATGCCGAGGCTGGTCTACCCGACGCCGGAGCCAAGGGAAGGGCGGAGTCCGAGGAGGAGCTGCGAGACCGGGCCGAGTCCCTGTTCAAGAACTGGCAGGCCCGGGAGCGTTCCCGCCTGAATTCGCTGGTGGCGGAGCTCGAGGGTCGAATCACGCGCACCCTGGGCGGTATCTCGCTGGACAACGATCGGTTCGAACGAGTGACGAGCGAACTGTTCCGCCTCAAGAGGCGGTGGGACATGAATCGCACCGTCGTGGAGAGCACGCTCGAAGAGGAGACGGGAGAGCAGGAGGAGAAGCCGACGACGCGCCAGTTCAAGACGCACTGGTATGCTCTCGCGATCGGCTTCCTCGGCGTCGTCGAGTTCCTCGCAAACGCGCCCGTGTTCGGAGCGCTGCTGCCCCGGGACCCGCTCACCGAGCAGCAGCTGCGTTATGTCGCCGAAACGAGCGAAGGCTGGCTTGCAGGCGGTCTGCGGGTGGCTTCGCAGTTCATCTTGCGTCCGGACGCCGCTCTGCTGGCTGCCGGTGTGGTCACGTTCCTGTGTGTGCTCGCCCACTTCTTCGGGCACTCCCTTCGCTCCCTGATGATGCATCAATCGGCTCGTCGGACCGGCGAGACACTGGGCAAGCGTTCGGCGGGAGAGTTCGTGGTGCCGATGGTGCTGTCGGGAATCGGTCTGGCTCTGGTGATCGGCGTGCTGTTCGAGGCGCGCGTCACCCTGGGTGAGGTGGCCGAGGATCGCTTCGCGCAGGACAGCTCGAAGATCGAGGAGCTCCGGCGCACGGCGAGCTGGTTGCGCGTGGACGGAAACCTCGTGGCAGCGAACGAACAGGCAAACCGGGCGGATGATCTCGAGGCCCTGGCGAAGGAGCAGCGGGAATACGCCGCCTCCATGAGCGGCCTCAGCTTCCCGATTCTCCTGCTCAACACGACGTTGATCCTGGTGGCGATCTCCGCCGCCTACTTCCACATGCGCGACCGGCGCCGCGACCGGTTCAACGACACCCCGTTCGAGCGACAGCGACGAGGCCTGGTGGATCTCGGTGATGCGACGCAGCAACGCGTAGCCGACGCCATGGGAGAGGCGGTGCGTACCATTCGCGAGCTTGCCAGTTTACTTTCCGAGAAGCCCCTGCGGGAGGCGCCCGCGCTGGCGAGCCAGCTCGAAGCCACGATCGTTGCGTATCGGGCGGAGAACGGTCGCCTGAGAGGTATGGATCCGAGGGAGATCCAGGCCTTCTCCGATCCGGTCGAACTGCAACTCGTGGTCGAGGAGCGGGAGATGCGGGATCTGCTGATGCGCGATCCCGAGGACTACGAAGCCGAACGCAGGAGACTGCAGGAGAACTTCGAGAAGACCAGGGCCCGGTTCACGGAAGAGGCGACGGCATGGTGATCCGAGAGGCGCGAGCGCTCCTGGCGGCGGTGGCCGTCACGGCGCTTGCGGGTTGCGGAACGCAGGAAGGAAACGCGGCGGGAGGGGAAGGAGAGGGTGGGGTCGTCAAGCGCTCGACTCCCCAGCTGGTGGTCTTCGTGTACGATCGGTCCACCAGCATATCGCACCACCAGCTGGAGCTGGCTCGCCAGCTTACGAACGAACGGATCCGCAAGCTGGACCACGGCGACCGCATTGCGGCTCACCAGTTGCTTCAGCTCTCGCTGGAAGAGCCGCCCCAGCGCTGGACGGAGACGGTTCCGCAGCGTCAGTTCACCGAGCAGGCGATGATGAGGGACTCGGTGACGCGGGCCAGGTTCCTGAGGGATGCGCAGGACTACCTCGTGGCCTTCACGGACACCATGGATCGGGGCAACATCGACGGCACCGACATCCTCTCCACGCTCCACGACGTGGCGGCCGATCTGCAAGCGGCTCCCGGGCGCGAGTCCACCCTGTACATCTTCTCCGACATGCTGCAGTCCAACCGGACCATCGATATGGAGGGCCTCAGCCGGATGCCTCCGGCCGGGTGGATCGGGCGCGAGAAGGCGAACGGCACCTTGCCCAACCTCACGGGTCTCTGCGTGTACGTCATCGGCGCCAGGGTGGACACCCGCGCGAGCCAGCAGGTCAAGGCATTCTGGCAGGATTACTTCGAGGCGACGGGGGCCGTGTTCGAGTCCCGAAACTACACGCTTCGCCCGGTGGAGCTGCCCGAGCACCCCTGCACCTGAAAGAGGTACCGTCAGCCGGAGGGGGTGCGCCGCTCCAGTACCTCGACCGGGTCCCCTATCCGCAGTCGGCCGGGTCCGGAGTGTATCAGGTTCTGACCGAACAGTACTTTGCCGCCGTCGCTTCTGAAGGAAGCCAGCGCGCGAAGGGGCTCCGGGCCCCGCTCACCCGTCTGCTGATCCACGGTGGTCACGACGCACCGGGCGCACGGCTTCACCACGCGAAATTCCATCTCGCCGACCCGTATCCTCGCCCAATCATCTTCCTCGAACGGTCGGTCGCCATCGACGACCAGGTTGGCCCGGAACCGGTCCATGGGCACGGCTGTATCCAGGCGCCGGTTCAGCTCCGTCAGTGACGCACCGCTGGTCAGCAGGAGCGGATACCCGTCGGCGTAGCTGACCCGGTCTCCCTCGCGGCCGAAGTCCAGGCTCACCTGACGGTGAACTTCCCGGGGCATGTACAGCAGTCGGCACGGCCGTCCGAGGAAATCTTCCAGCCACGCGTCCGCCGCCGGATCCGCGGGCGCCCCTCTCGTGCGGTCTTTCCACACACCGATCGGCAGGAGGTCCCGGTCTTCAGCGGGGCGCCGCACGGAGAGAGCTCCCATACCCGGGGCCTCGAGCTCGAGCCCCTGCCCGGTAGGCCGTGCCCGCAACGTGGCGAGGGCCTGGCAATCCCGCTGCGTGATGACCTTTCCGTCGGTTCCCAGCAGGCACCATCGCCGGTCTCCCTCGATCCCGAACGAGTCCAGGCTGGCCTCCGCGAGCGTCAAGCCTCGAGCCGACTTCAACGGATAGACGAACAGGCCCGTGACGTTCACGGTTCGGCCTAGAAGGGCTTGGTCCGGGCCAGCCAGGCGCCGAGGATTCCGAGGATGGGGGCGGCGATCCACGCGATCCGGCTCAACTCGGGTTTCACCGTCGGAAGCGCGAGCAATGCCCCGACGGCCAGCCAGATGCCCAGCTTGGCCCACGTCCAGCCCGGCATCCCGGCGGCCATGACGCCGGCCGCACCCAGCCACCCGAACCCTCCCAGGAGGATCAGCAAGAGGCCCACGCCGTACGTGATGGACACGAGCCGCCTGGCTCCGTTGGATTCCTTCGTTCCGCCGTTCAGCGCATGGAGAGCCAGTCCTCCGATGGACATGAAGACCATGAAGATGCCGGCGAGATGAATCAGCTTGTAGACTTCTGGTGACATCGGATCGACTCCTGTAGCAGCTTCCGGGGCTTCCGTTCCAATGCCCCTGCGACGCGGGTCCGACATGCGCTACCTTAGGCGACGGACGGGTCGGGGGGAAGAGTCCGGACGAGTCAGCTTCGGAGATCGAGTCCTGAACAGGAGCCGGTGGCATGAGTGACGCGGTATACCGGGCGATGGCCAGCGTTCGTAAGGTCGAGGGGGTGCACCGTGAGGCGACCATCGCGACGGGCGTGCGGTTCGAGATGGGAGTCCACGGGGTAATCAAAGAGCACTACCGCCTGGAGGGAAAGAACCTGCCGCTTCCGGTGGACTACATCGTGGCGGCCACCGGCGGCTGAATGCTCGGTACTCTCAACGGCGCACTGGAGGTGCGCGCGATTTCCCTGCCACCCGAAGACATCTCGGCCGATGTCGAGGGGATCAACGAGCTGGAGAACGGGGTGCCGGTGCTGACGCGCATCCTGGTTCGGTACCGCCTGCGCGTTCCTGGCTCCGCCCGAGAGCGTGTGGAGCGGGCCCTCGAGAGGCACGCAGCGAAGTGTCCGACGGCCGCCAGCCTGAAAGGGGCGGTCGAGGTGGAGTGGGAGGCGGACATCGAGGAAACGGACTGACGGCGGCGCCGGAACCCACCGCAAATCCCCGCGTACCCTGCAAGGTGTGTCGAGCGGACGGCGCGTGTCCGCTCCATACCTTCTCCCATATCGGCATTCCTCGCAGCGACTTACCGACGTATCGCCGCGTCGTGGCCACGATTCTGCGACAGGTAACCGGCGTACACCTGCGAAACACGAGACACAAAGTCTCAATTCACCCGCTACGGAGGATCGAATGGGAGCCAGCCGAGTCGTGGCGATTCGATACGTGGCCCTGGCAGGCCTGGTGGCCGCCGGTTTCACGGGGCTGGACCTGGGAATTCGATTGGCGTCGGACGCGGCCGGCGTCTGGGGAGTGCTGGCGGCCTCTGTCCTGTTTCCGGCTACCATCGCGGCCGCGCCTCTCATTGGATTGGCGCTCGGTGAGTGGATCCCGGCCGTCGTGGTCTACGGCGGTGGGTTCGCCGCCGGAGTGCTGTTCGCCCGTGGGAATGGGGTCGCCGGTTCGCGAGCGACCCCTACATCTTGATGTCGACGAGCTCGAACTCGTAGATCAGGGTCGCGTTCGGGGGAATGGCGCCCGGAACGCCCCGGGCCCCGTACCCGAGCTGCGGTGGCACGACCAGCCTGCGCTTCCCGCCGATCCGCATTCCCGAGACACCCTCCTCCCAGCCCGCGATCACGTCCCGCCGCGCTCCGAGCTGGAAGCTGCGCGCCTCACCACCGTTCTCGCGGGTGCTGTCGAACTGCTCGCCGTTCGGGAGCCATCCGGTGTAGTGAACGACGACCACGTGACCCGAGCGGGCCGCGAGCCCGCGTCCCTCGACGAGGTCTTCCAGGTAGAGACCGCTGGGATTCTGCCGCATGCCCTCCAGGTCGATCCCGAGAGACTCCGCGAACTCCGCCGGGACCGCGGACTCTTCGTGCCCGCCGGGTTCCTCCTCGGGTCGTTCCACCCGTCCTCGATCGCGCAGCTCGCAGCCCGACAGGAAAGCGAGGCCCGCGAGGGCTCCCACACTGGCGAGCCCCCAGCGGATTCGCCGGGATGTAAGAATCTTCCGACTACTCTTCATCTTCTTCAGGACCTCGCGCACCAAGATCACGATCGAGCATGAACAGCGCCGCACCGTCCGCCCCGAACATCTTCATGCGTTGCACGATGTCGTCGATGCTGGCCTCCTCCTCTACCTGCTCCGTGACGAACCATTGGAGCATGACCTGTGCCGGGCGGTCCTGTTCCTCCTGGGACAGGTCGTAGAGCTCGTTGATGCGGGAGGTCACGAAGCGCTCGTGATCCAGCGACTGCTGCATGATCTCGAGGGGAGATCCGAACTCGAAGGGCGGCTTGTCGATCTGGTGCAGCTCGACCCTCCCGCCTCGCTCGATGAGGAAATCGTAGAACCGCATTGCATGTTCTACCTCCTCCTGGGCCTGCATCCGCATCCAGTTGGCGAAGCCCGTCAGGTTCCGGTCGGAACAGTCGGCGGACATCGCGAGGTACATGTAGGCGGAGTAAAGCTCGTACTTGATTTGCTCGTTGATGGCTTCCTGAAGCTTCTCGCTGATCATCTGGTCGTACCGTGTCTGGGGGTGATCGCTACCGGCCGGCGTGATGCGCCGACGCCGTGACCATGCACAACCTGTCCGCTGCGCCCCGGGGTGGCAACCGAAACCGCCGTGGTCTCAGCCGCCGATCCAGACCGTCTTCACGTTCATGAATTCGCGCATGCCGAAAACTCCGAGCTCCCTGCCGTATCCCGAGCGCTTGATGCCTCCGAACGGGAGCCGTGGATCCGACGCGACCAGGCCGTTCACGAATACGGAGCCTGCCTGCACTTCCTCGACGAACCGGTCGGCAAGCGATGCGCTCCGGGTCCATACCGCCGCTCCGAGCCCGAAATCAGTGGCGTTTGCGAGGGCCAGGGCGTGGTCGGGATCAGCGGCTCGAAAAACCGGGGCCACCGGACCGAACAACTCCTCCTCGGCTGCCGGACTGTCCGGCGGAACGTCGGTCAGAACGGTGGGTGGGTAGAAGAAGCCGGGTCCCGTGGGGATGCTCCCGCCGGAACGGATCCGGGCGCCCGCCGCTGCGGATCGCTCCACCTGATCGTGGAGTTCAGCGCGGATCGCCTCGGTGGCCAGGGGGCCCACGTCCGTTGCCGGATCCATGGGGTCGCCGACGCGGAGAGCCTTCATCTGCCCGATGAACAGATCCTCGAAATCGTCCGCGCAGTCCTCCGTAACGATGAACCGCTTGGCCGCGATGCACGACTGCCCGTTGTTGATGATCCGGGCCTGTACGGCGGTCTGCGCTGCCGCCTCCAGGTCCGCGTCGCCCAGGATTATGAAGGGATCGCTACCACCGAGCTCCAGGACCGACTTCTTGAGATGAGCCCCGGCCGCCGCACCCACCGCCCGCCCGGCCGGCTCGCTCCCCGTGAGCGTCACGGCCGCTACTCGCGGATCCGCTACCAGCGCCTCCGCGCACTCGGCCGGGATGAGGAGGGTCTGGAAGCAGCCTTCCGGGAAGCCGGCCTCCCGGAAGACGGACTCGATGGCGAGGGCGCAGCCCGGGACGTTGGAGGCGTGCTTCAGAAGTCCCACGTTGCCGGCGGCCAGTGCCGGGGCCGCGAACCGAAAGACCTGCCACAGCGGGAAGTTCCAGGGCATGATCGCCAGAACCACCCCGAGCGGCTGGAATCGTACCCGGCTATCGCGGGCGTTCGTCGAGACGACCTCGTCGGCGAGGAACGCGTGGGCGTTCTCGGCATAGTACCGGCACACCCACTCGCACTTGTCGACTTCGGCCATGGCGGACGCCAGGGTCTTGCCCATTTCGGCGGTCATGAGGGCGGCGAGCTCCTCGCGCCGGCTGCGAAGGCATGCCGCGGCCGCCGTCAGGCCGCCCGCCCGGGTCTCGATCGGCGATCGGGCCAAGTCTGGTTGGACCTCGACCGCGAGGGACAATCGGAGCTCGATCTCTGTAGCATCGTGGACGGCGTATTCTCTCAAGACTTGCCCTGTGGCTGGATTGACGCTCTTCATGGACATGGTCGAAGCCAATAGCGAGTGGAATGAAACCGCCGGCCGGAGAGGCCCGTACTTACACCCGGAAGATAACCCCCGAACCATCGGAGAGCCCGTGTCACGGGTACTCGACAGAGTACGCTCGACGGCGCCGATTCTAGTCCTGACCGCCTGCGTGGCGCTGGCGGCGGCCGCACCGGCCGAAGCGCAGGAGCCGGAGCCAGCTCCGGACAGCGTTGCCGCAGCACCTCGCCCCGATACCATTCCCTCGGATACGTATGAAGACGAGGGCGCCCGGTACATGATCCAGCGTGCCCGGCAGGCCCGGGGCACAGAGGCGGCAGGTCTGGCCAGCTACGAGGCGACCATCAACGAGCGGGTCTATGTGGGTCTCTCCGCTTCCCGGTTTCGCCGGGAAAGGGGACTCTTCCTGAGTGAGCAGATCGCCCGCGTGCGCTGGGACTCGGCGGGACGGGAGACCTACCGCTGGCTGGGCAGCCGGCAGGAAGTTCCGATCGTCGGTGACATCGACGACGAGGAGCGAAAGGTGGAGCGGGGCGACTACGGCGAGGACCCCGACGACCTGATTCCACTCGATCCTGCGGCCGACCGCCTGATGATGGGAGGAGAGGGCTTCCTCCACCCGCTCGCGGACACCGCCGGATTCCACTACCGGTTTGCCTCCGGGGACACGATTCGCATCGTGCTTCCCTCGAGTGGCCGCGAGATCACCCTGGTCCAGATCCGCATCGAGCCGCGCCGCTCGGAGTTCGGGTTGTTGGCCGGTGCGGTCTGGTTCGACCGGGAGACCGCGGCCCTAGTCCGAGGGGCCTTCCGTCCTGCGCGGGACTTCAACCTGGAGATCGACGAACCGGACGACGCAGAGGACGTACCCGGCTTCATCAAGCCGATCACGGCCAGCGTCGACCACATGATCATCGACTATGCGTTGCAGGAGCTCCGCTGGTGGCTTCCGTGGCGTATCCGGTTCGAAGGCGAGGGAAGAGCGGGTGGCCTTCTCAGGGTGCCCGTGGCCGTGGAGATCACGGTCTCCGACTACGAGCTCAACCAGGTCGACACGCTGGACGTTCCAGAGGGCGATCTGCCCGCGGGCTGGGAGCGGATCGTCAACGAGCGCGAGCTGGATGACGGGAGGAAGATCGAGGAGATCGTCATTCTCCCGCCAAGGGACTCGCTCCGGGCGTCGCCGCTTCTTTCCGATGATTTCTTCGCCGGCGAGCCACTGAGCTTCAGCCGCACGGAGATCGACCGGATGGAGCGGGAGCTGGACGAGCTGACCGCCGTCCACGCCCTGCCTTCGCCCTCGCTGTCCAGGTTCGGGATCTTCCGATACAACCGGGTCGAAGCCCTGAGCGCAGGTCTCAGGAGGGAAGGGCCGGTCGCGGGTCTCACCGGCTGGGGGGAGCTGCGACTGGGGATCGGTGACCTGGTGCCCAACGCAGAGCTCGGCCTTCGCGAGGAGACAGGCGGGGGGGCTGTCGAGGCCTCCGCGTATTTCCGCCTGCAGGCCGCCAACGACTGGGGGAATCCCCTCAACCTGGAGAGCTCGATCAATGCCCTGCTGTTCGGCGCCGACTACGGCGAGTACTACCGGGCCGGAGGCGTCTCCATCGGGGTACTGAACGAGGAGGGAAGGGTCCGTCACGAAGTCACGGCGTTCGCCGAGTCCCACTGGTCGGAGGAGAAGAACACCGACTTCTCGCTCGCCAACCTGCTCGGCCGATCGGATCCGCCGCCCAACATCGAAGCGGACGAGATTTCGATCGCCGGAATGCGGGGTCGGCTGCGCGTCCAGAGCGGCGTGGATCCCGAATCCGTGATCACCACGGGGTCGGTGTGGGGCGAGGTCGGAGTGGGAGACGTGGAGTACGCCCGCATAGCGATAGGATCCACCGCCACTTTTCCGCTGTTCGGGCGGCTCGGGGGCAGCATCGCCTGGTCGGCCGGTACCACGTTCGGGGAGGTGCCGACGCAGCGCCTCTATTTCCTGGCGGGTACGGAGACCGTGCGGTCGTTCGAGGCGGGACAGATCGTGGGCGAGGCTTTCTGGCTGGCGCGCACGGAGCTGGGTGTGGGCTACCCGCTGTTTCGCCTGGTCACCTTCGCGGATTTCGGGTCGGCCGGCGCTCTCGAAGATCTGGGGTCCGCCGATCCCTTCGTTGCGGTGGGTGGAGGGCTGTCTCTGCTGGACGGGCTCCTGCGAGCCGACCTCGCGCGGGGCGTACACGGGGCGGGACCCCTGCGCTGGCAGTTCCTGCTGTATCTCGACGCCCTCATGTAGCGGACTTTTCACCCGGTCCAGGAGTCGCGATCTTGAGACGCCCGATCGACCGACTCGGCGAAAGGACCGGCTCGATGGTCATCCACCCGGTGCAGGTCAAGATCTGCTGCGTGCGATCCCCCGAGGAGGCGCACACGGCGCTCTCGTTCGGAGCGGTAGCGGTGGGCCTCGTCTCCGAAATGCCAGCTGGCCCGGGCGATCTGTCGGAATCGGAAATCAGGGAGATCGTGCAAGCGGTTCCCGCCGGGACCGGAACGTTCCTTCTGACCGCGGTCACGGATGCGGACCGACTCATCGACAAGGTGCGGCGACTAGGGGTGAACACCCTGCAGCTCTGGGACCCGCTGGAACCGGAGGACTACGGGCGTCTCCACCAGGAGCTGCCAGGCCTCTCGATCGTCCAGGCGATCCACGTGATCGACGCGTCCGCCATCGAGCACGCACAGACCGCGGCCCGCCTCGCCGACGCGCTGGTGCTCGACTCCTCGAATCCGACGGTCCCCTTCCGCTGGGAGTCCCAGGCGGGGGCGACCCACGACTGGTCGATCAGCCAGGAAATCGTGCAGACGGTAGACTGCCCCGTGTTGCTCGCGGGCGGACTGCACTCGGAAAACGTGGAGAGTGCCGTGAGGCTGGTTCGACCCTACGGAGTGGACGTATGCACGGGAGTGCGTACCGAAGACGCACTCGATCGACGTAAGCTGGCGGCGTTCTTCGAGTCGCTGCGGCGTATCGTCGCCTGACGGCGGCGGGTCAGCCGCAGAGCTCCAGCAGCTTCGGGAGCATGGCGCCGGCGGGTCCGAGCAGGGTGACGTCGGCCACTTCGCTGATCGGAGTGGCTTCGAGGTTGACCTCGATGATCCCGGCGCCCCGCGAGCGGGCCCACCGGGCGAACGAAGCCGCGGGCTCCACAACGCCGGACGTTCCCACCACCAGCATTACCTGGCACTCCCGCACCGCTTCGTCGGCTCCTTCAAGCGCTTCGGGCGGCAGTTGCTCTCCGAACCACACGACGTCAGGTCGCAGCAGATCATCACAGTCAGGGCAGAGAGGGACCGGGTCGGCGGGGAGGTCGGCGGACGCGCAGCGGTAGGCGCAGGATCGGCACCGGGTTTCCGCCAGGGTGCCGTGCAGCTCGATCACACGTCGGCTGCCGGCTGCCCGGTGAAGGCCGTCCACGTTCTGTGTCACGAGCCAGAACTTCTCATAACGCGGTTCCAACGCGGCGAGGGCCCGGTGGCCGTCGTTCGGCCGTACGTCGGCCAGGCCCGCGATTCGGAAGCGGTAGAACTCCCAGACGTCCTTCGGATCGCTGGCGAACGCCCCGGGCGTGGCGAGCTCCATGGCGGAGCGTCCCCGCCAGAATCCACCCTCGCCGCGGAAGGTCGGGACCCCGCTTTCCGCTGAGATCCCCGCCCCGGTCAGCACCGCGACACGGTCGGCCGCGGAGAGCATCTCCGCCGCGGTCAGCAGGTCTCGTCGCTCATCGGCAACCATCGCGTCTCCCGGGGTGGCTGGTGAAGGGCCGGTCAGGATCTGCAAGTTACTGGGTCATGCGAACTCTCGTCATACACAACCCGGCCGCTGGCGGTGGTGGGGCGTCGAGCCCGCTCCTCAAGCGGATCGGATCCGCCATCACGGCCGATTTCAGAACTACCCGCGGGCCGGGGGACGCTTCGGCGCTCGCTGCCAAGGCGGCCGAGACCGGATACGAGGCGGTGGTCGCGGTCGGCGGCGACGGAACTGTCCGGGAAGTCGTCACCGGGCTGCACCGTGCGGGTGGCGGCCCCCGCCTGGGCATCGTTCCCTCCGGAACCGGGAACGATCTCGCCGCGTCTCTTGGTCTGCCCCGAAACGTGGAGAAGGCGTCCCGGATCGCGGTCGGTGGGCACAGCGCCGACCTGGATCTGATCCAGGCAACGGCCGTCGACGGAGAGGACGAGCGGCGTGTACTCGCCAATGCCGCCGTCGCCGGCTTCGGCGGCCGGATCGGTGATCGCATGTCCCCTGCCTTGAGACGCTTCCTCCGCCCCATCGCCTATCCCCTGGCGGCGCTCGGACAGCTCCGGGACCTGCGGCCCTATTCGGTGAGCCTGGATATCGATGGCCGCTCCGTGCAGGAGAAAGCGCTCATGCTGATCGTGGCCAACGGGACCTTCGCGGGAGGAAAGCTGCCCCTCGCGCCCGGAGCGACCACGGACGACGGCCTTCTCGACCTCATCGTCCTGCGTGCGGTGGGTCCCGCCGGGCTGACCACGATGGTGCCCAGGGTCCTGGCCGGACGTCACAGGGGACACCCCGGTGTGTCTGTGCACCGAGCGCGCCGCGTCCGAATCCAGTCCGATCCGCCGATGTGGACCAACCTGGATGGTGACACCTGGCGCAGCGGGGCGTCACTGTTCGAGGTCCTTCCCGCCGCGCTTCGCGTTGCCGTGCCCTGACGGGCAACGGTGCGTCCGGCTTCACATGTCCAAGGGTGCAAAAGGAGCATGCGGGGCGGCGTCGGCCCACTCGAAGCCGGCGTCGAGCCTGATGGTAAGCCAAACGAGGAGCGTGCGGAGATGAATGGGAAGACATGGGCCGTGTTGGCGGGGCTGGCGCTGGTGGGAGGCGTAGGACTGACCGGCTCCCTGGGCGCCCAGGAGAAGGAGGAAGTCGAGAGCCGGGTCCGGGTGATGGCGTTTGGCCAGGGTAGCTACCTCGGGGTCTACATCTCCGACGTCGGGTCGGACGACGTGGATCGGCTCGGCCTGCGCGAGGAGATGGGGGTGCTGATCACCGGCGTGGCCGACGAAGGCCCGGCCCGGGACGCCGGCCTGCAGGAGGACGACGTCATCGTGAGCTGGAACGGCGAGCGGCTGGAGAGTGAGGCGCAGCTGCGCCGGATCCTGGGCGAGACGCC
>JAMJQR010000237.1 GCA_023554335.1 Candidatus Benthicola marisminoris | reverse complement strand
ATACTTACTGCGGTTTTCAACGCTACATGAGCATGGTTTGGCACGCCCGCTGCGCCTACCGGAGCCGAATCGAAGTACCGCCCGCAACGCCGGGCTCACGCTAACAAGCAGGATCGACCATGAAGACGAGCCGCGGAGCTGCGAAGGCCGGCGCCATGACCCGCCTGGGTCGCGTCGCGCGTTGCTCGAGGGGAAGCGCGCTGATCGAGATGGCGCTCGTCACCCCGATGCTCCTGCTGCTCCTCGCGTCGATCTTCGAGTTCGGCCGCATGTTCCACACGCGCCTCACGGCCCGGCACGCGGTCATCGAGGCCACCCGGTTCGCCATCACGGGCAACCAGCTGACGGACGAGGAAGGCGACCCGTTGGACCGGGCCAGCTCCATTCGCCGCATCGTGGCGGAGAAGGCCTACGAGCTCCCCGTGACCCCGGAGTCGATCATCATCACGCCGGCCGACGGCGGCGGGCCCGAAGATGTCGTCCGAATCACGCTCAACTACACCTACGACTACGCGTTCCCCGGTTTCATAGATGCGCTTCCCTCGTTGAGCTTCTCCGTCGCGGCGGCGATGCGAAACGAACCGTTCTATGGGACTTCGGGATCCTGACGCCTACGTACTCGAGACGAGCAGAGAGATCATGATCCGATATCGCAGACACGGCCGATTCCACGGGACCCTGAGGGGACTGGCCCGGCTCTCGCGCTCCGACTCCGGACAGGGCATCGCCGAATTCGCCCTTTCGATTCCGATCATCCTCATCATTCTGCTGGGGATGGTTGAATTCTCGCATGCCTACGACCGGGTGCACGGCATCGCCGGACTCAGCCGCGAGGGCGCCAACATCGCGGCGCGCGGCACGGGCATGGGCGAGGTGCTGAGCACGGTCATGGCGAACGGCGAGACGCTCAAGGTGCCCGCCAGGGGCGGGGCGATCGTCAGCCGGCTGGTCGTCCAGGACGGGACGCCCGTGGTCATGGCCCAGCTCGCGACGGACGGATACGACGACAAGAGCAAGGTCAAGGACTCCGACGAGGTCGCTGCCTGGATCACGGACGCCGGCTTCGCCGAAGGCAGCACGCACTACACGGTCGAGGTCTTTCTCGCGTATCAGCCGATCACGCCTCTCGGACGAATGTTCGACGCTGTCGCTCCTTCCCTGCTGTACGAGCGCGCGGTGTTCTGAGCGCACGAGGAGAACCCATGAAGTCGATGATCCATATCTCGAGAATCGTTCATAACCCCAAGGGCTCCGTGCTCATGCTCGTGGCGGCCGGCATGGTCTTCATGCTCGGTATGACCGGGCTCGCCGTGGACTCCGGGCGTGGATACCTCACGCGCCTGCGGCTGGTGAGAGCGGTGGACGCGGCGGCGCTCACTGGCGCCCGCACCCTCCGGGCGGGAGAGACGGCCGCGAGAGAGCAGGCCACGGCGGCGGCGTACGCCAACGGCGTGGGCCCCGCGATCAACGGGGTGGCGCTGGACATGCAGATCTCCACGGACGAGGCGGGAGAGAGCCTGTTCCGGGTGAGCGCCATGCAGGTGATGCCGACGATCCTCATGCGGCTGCTCGGCGTCGACCACATCAACGTGCGGGCCGTCTCCGAGGCCGCGGTTCCGCCGGTGGACCTGATCCTGGTGATCGACCAGTCCGGCTCGCTGGGGACGGTGGGCGCCTGGAACGACCTCCAGACCGCGGCCAAGGAGTTCGTGCGGCACTTCGACGACGATATCGACCAGCTTGGCCTGGTGTCCTTTCAGACGCGCGCCGCGAACCGGTTCCAGCTCTCGCATGGATTCCGCACCAGCATCGAGTCCGAGATCGACGGAATGTCCTCGGCGGGATGGACCAACTACGGTGAGGGCCTCCGGCTGGGATATGAACAGATCAAGAGCGACGACGTGCGCGAGCGCTCGGTCAAGGTGGTCGTGTTCTTCACCGACGGTCGCCCCACGGCGTTCCGGGGAACGATCGGCGGCCAGGACCGGATCATGGCCACGTCGCAGGAGCTCCCGCCGAACCATCTCGGCGGGTACTTCAACAACCCCGATGCCTTGCCGATCGACGGGAGCGTCTCGGCGGCCGGCTGCCGCGGTGTGACCCACTGCGCGACGTGGACTGAGCAGGCTGCGCCGCAGCCTACGGCGTCGGATGCCCTGAACCACGACCTGGGGCGCCAGATGGCCAACCTGATCCGGGGCGAGGGCGTGTTGCTGTACACGATCGGACTCGGCAACACGACGTACTCAGACCCGGCCTTCCAGCCGAACACCGCTTTCCTGCGCGAGCTCGCGAACGTGGACGGGGCCACGGACGGCGGGCAGCCGGCCGGGAACAGCTACTACGCTCCGTCCGCTACCGAGCTCAGGGCGGTATTCAACCAGGTGGCGGCGGACCTGATGGTGCGCCTGTCTCGCTGACCGCCGAGGGGCTTCGGCATGGGTGACAGATGGGCAGAAGAGTCGCCGGGCATCAGGCCCGAGCGCCTCTTCCCTTTCCCCCTCTCAGTCAGGGCTTCACCTGCACGTTGCCACCTTCGTTGTAGTGGTGCCCGAAACTGAACAGCTCTTCGATCGAGAAAGCGTGGCACAGGTCTGGCCACGGCTCGAACCCGGCGAACAGCACGTCGGTCCACTCGTCCGCGACCTGGCCCTCTCCGTTGTCCCGCACGGCCCAGACCCAGGCCTGCCCTTCGGTCCCGAAGCCCAGCTTTCCGTGCGTTACGTAGCCTGACACAGCGGCTTCGTTGCCGTCGACCATCAGGCAGTCCAGCACACCGTGCATCCCGAGCTCGAAACCCTCAGCTCGGGCGCGAGCTTCGAAGGAACCGTCAATCGAACCGTCCTTCTTCTCCCTGGCGTGGAACGAGACGGTCTGAAGGGCCCCCTCGAATATCAGGTTGATGTGTCCTCCGGCCGAGGGACCCGAGCTCCCGGCATGCCTGGCCATCGCCGGCACATCGGCTTCCGCCGGGTTCTCGCTCGATGCCGTCGTGAGAGTCTCATCGCAGGCGGCCGCTGCGAAAGCGGCCAGAACCAGAGCGATGAGTACACGGATGGAACTCATGAAACACCTCCGTGGTCTGTGCGCGCCAGGGAGGGGAGAGAGCTGGCTGCTGATGTCTTGGGGGCCGCCCATTCAGTAGTGTACACCCGCCGAGTCAAGCGCCGGTCATTTGCCGGCCGGGCGCTCGATGACGCCCGGCAGCCTTCCCCTCCCCGGGGGGACTTGACAATCCGGAGCGTATTGACGGATTGACGGGTCCTACGGGGCATGCGTTCATGGGGCTCAGTTTCGGCCCGGAGGTTTCGACATGCCCCTCACAGAGTGCCCGGATTGCGGCGGAGTCGTTTCGGACGCCGCACTTACGTGTCCTACGTGTCACCGGGTCCTGCGCGCCATCGACTCCCGAATGAGCTTCGCGAAACGTCTGGCATGCTGGGCGTTCGGTGGCGCGCTGGCGCTCATGGGCCTGTGGCTGGTCACCCGATTCCTGGCGTGAACGAAACCCGCTGAAGCCTTACCTTTCGGTATGCTCTCCAGACAGCCCGGCCCTCCAAGCCCGTAGGATGGGTGTCCGATTCGCCTTCGCCCCTGCTCGGGGCGACCGCAACTTCATGCACGCATCCGGTGTTTCTATATGCGTAGCGAGACGGCTCACTCCCACCCACGGAGCGCCACCATGAACGGCAGGCTTCGCACGAGTCCGAGACGGTTCGTAACGCTCGGGCTTCTTTCGTTGTTCATCGTCCCCGCGGTCGCCCCGGC
>JAMJQR010000236.1 GCA_023554335.1 Candidatus Benthicola marisminoris | reverse complement strand
CGCGGCGAGCAGTACGGGCAGCCGGTGGAGCTGGACCACGCCCGGGCGATCGCGATCACGGTCGAGATGGCGAAGGAGATGATCGACCGGGCCCCGCGCGGTCCGACCGTGATGGAGTCGGCCCAGCAGTACCTGGTTTCGGGTGCGATCGCGGTGCAGATCGCCCTGTTCATCCGCAGCCTGGGCTACCCGGCGCGCGCCCACATCGACGGCAATTACCGCGTCATCTGCCCGCTGGTGGCCCGGGACGCGGGGCTCGGAGAGATCGGGCGCATGGGGCTGCTGATGACGCCGATGCTCGGCCCTCGCGTGCGGATCGCCGTCGTGACCACGGACCTGCCGCTGGTGGAAGACCAACGGGTACCCGAAGACTCGGTGATCGACTTCTGTTCGATCTGCCTCAAGTGCGCGGATGCCTGCCCGAGCAACGCGATCTCGAGTGGCGATCGTTCAGAGATCGACGGCGCGCTGCGCTGGAGGATCGATTCGGAGGCGTGCTTCGCCCACTGGTGCAAGATCGGGACGGACTGCGCGCGCTGTGTCTCGGTGTGCCCCTACTCCCATCCTGACAACCCGATGCACTCCGCCGTACGGTTCGCGATCCGGAGATCCGCCATCGCGCGCCGCCTGGCGCTGATCGCCGACGACTACGTCTACGGACGGCTGCCGCCGCCGGTGGATTCGGATGGCTGGATGGAGCCGCCGAAAGGCAGGTGACTACGGCACGATCATCTGCAGGCGTGGATAGTAGTCCAGGCGCTTCGCTATGCTGCCATCCGGCGTGTACCAGAACGGCGAGGACCAGGCGCGCTCCTGGATCGTCGCGGGTACGTCCTCAAGCGGCGGGATGCCGAGGACCTTGGCGTCATAGGTCGACCAGCGCGGCGTCGGAATCTCTATGACCCGGACGTAGTACACGGCGTGGTGCGACGGATCGAAGTCCGGATCCGTCCGGACGGTACTGAGCTGGGCGTCCCCGATCGTATTCGTGTAGCTGGCATCGGGGATATCGACCGTGTTGCCCACCGGAGGCAGCTTGCCGGTATCGGGATCGGGCTGGCGGCCGTCGGACCACGCTACGTTGTAGATCTGCTCCCTGGGCTGTCCCTCCTGGTACCAGCCCTTCACGATCTGGATGCGGTCCAGGTTACCGCTATGCGGGTCCTTCATGGCCCACACCATGCATGGCCTATTTCGGCGCCTGCGGGTAGATCAGGTTGATCTGAAGTCGGACCTGGCTGTCCGCGCCGCCCTCAGGGTGCTCCGAGTTGTGGTAGTACCCGGCCAGCAGGTTGACGGGACGGCTCCCGAACATCAGGACCTTCGAGAGCTGGGCTCCCCAGGGGACCGTGCACTGCTCCCCGGAGTCGGCTTTCCAGTTGCAGGTTATGATCGGGGCCGTGCCCAGCGCCCAGCCCTTACCGAGGTTGTAGTTGATGAACCACTGGGCCGTCATGGCGCTGACCGGTTCGCGGCTGTCTTCGCCGGCGATGGACCAGAGCTGCCAGGTCACGGCACCGAGGGTCCAATTGCCCAGTCCCGCGAAGATGACGGCTGCCGGACCGATGGACAGTTTGTCGGTACCGAGCAACTCGGGATTGGACGAGGTCGGCAGCTGGAGCACCGGTCCTACGCCCCAGATGACCGCACCCGGTTTGGCCGGGGACGCGAACAGCGTCGTCGTCAAGTCTCCCAAGCCCGTTTCCGCTGACGTTTCTCCGACCGGAACGCTGACGTACGGAATGATGCTCCGGCTCACCAGGTTCCACTTCTCGCCCGGAAACGGGATCACCGGCTGGAAGTTGATGTTGGTGATGGTCCGATCGAACTCGCCCACGTTCTGGTTGTGATTCGCCTGGAACGGGAGCGTGACCACGCTCGCCAGCGGGTTCTGAATCTGCTTGGCCAGGTCGGCCTGGCTCTGGGACTCCTCTGCCTGCGCGGCTTCCAGGCTAGCCTCGTCCTGGGCGAGAAGCGGACTGGCGGCGAGCAGGCTCGTCACGGCGACGAACAAGGGTAGCGCGCTCGTTCTGACGATGCGCGAGCCCGAGAGCTTCATGATAGGCTTCCTCGTTGAAGTCCGATGTCTCGGGAGACGGCACCAGGCTTCCCGGCTGGACCCGAGTTTCGAGCCGCACCAAGTTGCTCGGGACCGACGCCGCCCATGGACAGCCCCGATCGTCACGTAACCCGGCGGGGTGCCTCGCCTAGTCGAATACCTGGCGCAGGTTCGGGTACGCGGGCGCCCGGTTCACGAGGTCGGGCTCCGGCGTATAACGCCCGCGAGCCGTGTCAGCCAAGTCTTCTCGGTCGCCGTTTTGCGTTACCTTTCCCTCCAGGCGTCTTTGAACCGGGCGGTCCCCTTCCGAAGCGGCGGCCTCAATCGCAGTCCTTCGCCGGCATGATCTGTGGCGTCGACAGGACCGCCAACGTTGCGTCGAGCCCAGCGATCCGCATCGCATTGATCTCGTTGAACTCGCCGCTCTGATACAGGTGCGTGAGGACGTCCTTCGAAGGAAAGACGAACGTCACGAAATGGTCCCAGTATTCCTCCGATACAATCGGCATCTCGGCCCGAACGGACAGCACGACTGAACCGCCTGCCGCCTCGAGCATCGGCTGGAACGCGGCAGCGAATTGTTCGTACGACTCGCGTCCGCCGTCCTCTTTGAAGCGTAGGAACTCAGAGACCACCACGTTATCGGGAGTGGCGACCACGCGCGTGCAAGTCTCATGGAAGTTTGTGATCGAGCCCGTGGCGTCGTAAATGGCTTCGCCGTCGCTGAGCACGTACAGCATCCGTTCGTAGTTTCCGGCCACACGATCCGGAATCGCCAACTGGTAAGCGGTATCGCGCTGCAGCTGTAGATACGCGGCTCGGCGCGGGTACATTGCGTAGGCCACCCCGTCCCAGTCTTCGCTGAACTCGAAGATCGGGTCCATGTCGGTGATGCCCTCCGCATGGTAGATGACATCGCCGCCCACACCGACGATGCCCTCACCTGCTGGACCGCCATACAGGCCGTACCGCGTGCCGTCACCTCTGGGCCGGTAACGAAGGAAATTCAGATTGATCGTCGGGCCGTGATCGGGCTGCTCTGCGAGCGCCTCGAAGAACGCTGGCGTGGCGTTGATCTTCCACACATGCTCCATGAACGTCTTCGCCGGCTCTTTCGAGATGATCCCGGGCGGGAGATCCGGGTCCTGCCCGTGGGCCGGCACCGTCACGATGAAAACTGCCGTCGCCATCCCCGCGACTGAGAGCGCGACTCTACGAAATGCTGCCATGGGAAACATGATTGGCCTTTCTGTTTAGTCAGTTTCGCGTCCCAAGCATCGGCTACGCCTGGTGAGTCTTCGTGCGAAGAGGCAGTTGTCTGACCATTCGCATCGCTACTCGAACACCTGTCTGAGGTTTGGGTACGCCGCCGCCCGGTTCACGAGGTCGGGCTCCGGCGTGTACCAGATCGGCGAAGACCAGGCACGCTCCTGGATCGTCGCGGGCACGGTCGTCGGCAGCGGCAGGTCGTTGCGCGCCGCGTCGTACGTGGACCAGCGAGGCGTCGGAATCTCGATCACGCGGACGTAGTACACGGCGTGCAGCGACGGGTCAAAGTCCGGGTCCGTCCAGACCGCGCTCAGCTGGGCTTCGCCGATGTTGTTCGTGTACGTGGCGTTCGGGACGTCAACCGTGTTGCCGACGGGAGGGAGCTTTCCCGTAACCGGATCGGGCTCGCGCTGGTCGGACCAGGCGACGTCGTACACTTTCTCGTACGGATAGCCGCCCCGGTACCAGCCTTTGATGATCTGTACCCGGTCCAGGTTGCCGCTCTCCGGGTCCATCATGGCCCACACCATGAAACTGGGAGCCGTCGCCTGTGCCGGCTTCGGCGGGAGATCGCCGCCCATCGGAACGCCACGGTCGTAGCCGCGCGACACCCAGTCGGCGGCAGCGAGGTCGCCGTCGGCGAAGTCCCAGCCTCCGAACACCCGCACACGTATCAGCGGCCCGGAGCTGCCGGTCGTCTCCTTGCGCCGGATACCGTCGAAGATCCCCTCGCGGGTATTCTCATCGGCCCACACACCCGTCGCGCCGGGGCTGCCGAAGTTGAGGGCGGGCTCACCGGCCGTCTGCTGGGCGCCGGCCAGCCGCTTCTCCGGCGTGTCGTCTGTCCCCGCGTGAACGCCCGTGTAGTTGAACTCCTCGTTGTCCGAGAAGGCGGTGTGCGCGTCGGCGCCCGCCACGATGCCGAGTTTGAACGGGTTCACACCGAGGAACTCCTGGTAGCCGACGCCATTGATCAGT
>JAMJQR010000235.1 GCA_023554335.1 Candidatus Benthicola marisminoris | reverse complement strand
CACGCGTCTGCGACGTGACGTCGATCGGGAAGCGCTGGCCGTACACGTTCTCTCTACTCTCCAGGGCGCGATCATGCAGGCGAGGGCCGCGCGGTCGATCGATCCGTTCGATGATTCGATGTCCCAGCTCCGGCTCCTGCTGAGCCTGCTCGGCGAAGACTCGGAAGTGCTACCGGTCGGCGCCTCCGCACCCGGACGGCGACTCGTCCGCGCGAACACGCGTGAGGCTGAGAGCCCGGGTACCCCCGCAGTCGAGGTCGGGGCCGGTAGCGGGAGGATTCGGGGCGACGGCGAGGCGATCGACGGCCTCGGCTCCGACGAGGATGCGTGGTGGAGGGCCTGGTGATCGACGAACGGAGAATCCGGGAAATGGTCCGCAAGGTGGTGCTTCGCACCGTCGAAGCCGCCGCCTCGTCGAGCGCCTCCGCCGGTTCCCGCCTGGTCACGCAGAGCGACGTCGAGGCCGTGGAGCGGGGGGGAAACCTAGCCGCCCCCGAGGGCGCGATCGTGACGCCACTCGCCCGGCAAGCCGCGCTGGATAGGGGCGTGAACCTGGTCGGGACCTCTTCGTCACCGGCGGCGCCGCGGCCGGAAGCAAGCGGGGCGGTGGCGCTGGCGGCGGACCACGGGGGCGTGGCCCTGAAGGACGAGCTCGCGGCGCACCTGGGCGCGCAGGGCGTGGCGGTGGTGGACTGCGGCACGCACGGTTCGGAGGCCGTGGACTACCCCGACTTCGCGCTCGCTGCAGCCAGGCTGGTGGCGGATGGAAGAGTGGAATCTGCGATCGTCGTGGACGGCGCCGGCATCGGCTCGTGCATGGCCGCCAACAAAGTGCCCGGAGTGCGAGCGGCCATGTGCTACGACGAGGCCACGGCAGTGAACAGCCGCGAGCACAACGACGCCAATCTCCTCACCCTTGGAGCCGGCTTGATCGGGGAGGCGCTCGCGAAGCGTATCGTAGACACGTGGCTCGCGACGCCACACGGCGGCGGAAGGCACGCCAGGCGCGTGAGCAAGATCATGGACATCGAGCGCAGGTACCTGAAGGGATGATTATGCATCTCGACGAGCAGACGCTCGAGAAGATCATCGAGCAGGTCACGCACCAGGTCATGATCCTGGTGCAGCGCGAGAGCCAGGGTGGATCGGCTGCCCAGGACCTCTCCTCGGGCAACTACTCGGAGCGGGTCCAGCCTTTCGTGCGCGCCGGCGCCGACCGCCTCGGAAGCACGCTCGGCATCGCGCCGACGGACGGGCGGGTGAGTCACATGATCGACCATACGCTTCTCAAACCCGACGCGACGCAGGACCAGATCGCGCAGCTGTGCTACGAAGCCCGAAAGCACTCGTTCGCGTCGGTGTGCGTGAACCCCTCGTATGTGAAGCTGTGCGCCGACCTGCTGAAAGACACGGAGGTGCTGGTCTGCACCGTGATCGGCTTTCCCCTCGGTGCGACCTCGACGGAAAGCAAGGCCTTCGAGGCCCAGAAGGCAGTGCGGGACGGGGCCAGGGAAGTCGACATGGTGATCAACGTCGGGGGCCTCAAGTCCCACGATTACGAGCTCGTCGAGGGTGACATCGCGGCGGTCGCCCGCGCGGTACACGCGGGCGGCGCCATCCTGAAGGTCATCATCGAGGCCGCTTTGCTCAACGATGAGGAGAAGGTCGCGGCCTGCCAGCTGGCCAAGGTCGCGGGCGCAGACTTCGTGAAGACCTCCACCGGATTCGGACCCGGAGGGGCCACCGCCGAGGACGTGGCCCTGATGCGCCGCGTCGTGGGAAGCGGGATGGGCGTCAAGGCATCCGGGGGAATCCGCAGCTACGCCGATGCGAAGAAGATGATCGCCGCGGGCGCCAGTCGGATCGGCGCCAGCGCGAGTGTAATGATCGCTCAAGAAGCCGACTCGTGAGGTAGAGACATGTCCGTCGACCTTCGTACGTACTGCTTCCTCGACAACCTGCAGCCGCAGCACGCAGCGTATCTGGGCACGGTGGCCAAGGGATTCCTCCCCCTACCGGGAGACGCTTCCCTGTGGATCGAGATCTCTCCCGGCATCGAGATCAACCGAATCACGGACATCGCGCTCAAGGCCACCCGGGTGCGACCCGGAATGCAGATCGTGGAGCGCCTGTTCGGACTCCTCGAGGTGCACCACACCGAGCAGTCCGAGGTGCGGGCGGCCGGGGCGGCGATCCTGGACGCTCTCGACGTCCAGGAATCCGATCGGATCAAGCCGCGCGTGATCTCGAGCCAGATCATCCGGCACATCGACGCGCATCAGGTTCAGCTCGTAAACCGGATGCGATTCGGGCACATGCTGCTGGCGGGCCAGACGCTCTACGTGCTGGAGGTCGAGCCCGCGGGCTACGCGGCTCTGGCCGCCAACGAAGCGGAGAAGGCAGCGCACATCAACATCCTCGACGTACGCGCGTTCGGGAGTTTCGGACGCGTGTACCTGGGCGGTGAAGAGCGCGACATCATGGCCGGATACGGCGCGGCGGTCGCCGCGATCGAAGGCGTGAGCGGCCGGGAAGCGGCCGCAGGACGGCGGGACTAGAGAAGCGATCCCGAGGGAGTTCCCCCCGGTAGCGCAAGGCGCTTCCGGATTCACCAGGAGGAGAGAATGGCTGAAGAGTACGGAGCGGTCGATGCGCTCGGAATGATCGAATGCCGCAGCTACCCCGCGATGGTCGAAGCGGCCGACGCGATGGTCAAGGCGGCCCGGGTGGAGCTGGTCTCCTACGAGAAGACCGGCGGCGGCTACGTCACCGCCGTGGTCCGGGGCGACGTCGCAGCCGTCAAGGCGGCCGTGGAAGCCGGCGCCCGCGGAGCCGAGAAGATCGGCGAGCTCGTCGCAATCCACGTCATCCCGCGGCCACACGCGAACGTGGACGTGACTCTGCCGCTAGGACGCGCGAGCTCGGGCTCCAAGACCACGAAGCGGTAGGGCCGGACTCCGAGTCAGCCCTGAATCCTCCGGTCCCTGCAGGTGACGGGGCCGGAGCGGATCAGAGTTGAGTGATCGTTCAAGTTCGCATCGCTCACAGCAACGGAGCAGGCCATGCTGTTAGGCAGAGTCGTCGGTACGCTCGTCGCGACGAACAAGGAGCCGTCCCTGGAGGGTCTCAAGTTCCTCATCCTGAGGCAGCTTGATATCGAGGGCGCGGAGGGATCCGGGTACCGGGTGGCGGCCGATGCCGTCGGCGCCGGGATCGGCGAAGTGGTCCTCTATGCCACCGGAAGCTCGGCCCGTCAGACGGCGGTGACCGACAAACGACCATGCGACGCCGTCATCATGGCGATCGTGGACTCGGTCGCCGTCGACGGTGAGGTCACGTACGACAAGTCTCGGGACGGCTGACCATGGAAGAGTCGAAGATCCAGGCGGTCATCGACCGGGTCATGTCCGAGCTGGGCCATGGCGAGGGATCCGGCCACGGGGGGGGGCTGCCCTCTCGCCAGCCGGTGGCGGCACGCCCGGGACCGGCAGCCGTGCCCCGGCACGGGGACAACCTGTTCCCGGACGTGGACAGCGCCGTCTCAGCGGCGCGGAAGGCCTACCGGGATCTCCAGGGGCTGCCCGTCTCGGTGCGCGAGCAGATGATCGCGCACGTCCGCCGGACCCTGCGTGAGAACGCGCAGCCACTCGCGCACGAGGCGTGGAAGGAAACGGGAATGGGCCGGTACGAGGACAAGATCGAGAAGATCCTCCTCAACGCGAACAAGGCCCCGGGGGTAGAATTCTTGGACACGGGAGCCTGGAGCGGAGACGGTGGCCTCACGGTGGTCGAGTTCGCCCCCTATGGACTGATCGGCTCCATCATCCCGAGCACCAATCCGATCTCCACGGTGGCCTGCAACAGCATCTCGATGGTGGCGGCCGGCAACGCGGTGCTGTTCAACGCTCACCCGGGGGCGAAGACGTGCTCGAACCGGGCCGTGCAGCTCGTGAACGATGCCATCGTCGAGGCCGGCGGGCCGCCCAACCTGGTCTCCGCGATCGCCGAGCCCACCATCGAGACGGCCACGGCCCTGATGGGCCACAAGGAGGTCAACCTTCTGACGGTCACCGGCGGCATCGGGGTCGTGCGGGCCGCCATGGCGAGCGGAAAGCGAGCCGTATGCGCGGGACCCGGCAACCCACCGGTGGTGGTGGATGAGACAGCCGACATCTCGCAGGCCGGCCGCGATATCGTCCGGGGCGCCTCGTTCGACAACAACATCATCTGCACGGATGAGAAGGAGGTCTTCGCGGTCGCTTCCATCGCCGACGAGCTGAAGCGGGCCATGTGCGCGAACGGAGCGATCGAGATCGACGGCCCCCAGCTGGACGCCCTGAGAAAGTCGATCTTCACCGATCGCCCCGAGCGCGGCCGCCACGGCACGATGAACAAGGAGTTCATCGGGAAGAACGCGGGGGTCCTGCTACGGGAGATCGGGATCGACGCGGGAGACGAGGTCAGGCTCATACTCGCCGAGGTCGAGCAGGACGACCCGCTCATCTTCTCCGAGCAGATGATGCCGATTCTCCCCCTGACCCGGGTACGGGATGCCTTCGAGGGGATCGCGCTGGCCAAGACGGCCGAGCACGGCTTTCGCCACACGGCCACCATGCACTCCAAGCACCTCGACCATCTGAGCCACATGGCTCGCGAGATGGACTGCAGCATCTTCGTCAAGAACGGCGTGTCCTACGACGGACTGGGATACGGCGGCGAAGGATTCTGCTCGTTCACCATAGCCAGCCCCACCGGCGAAGGCATCACGAACCCGATCAGCTTCAGCCGAATCCGGCGGTGTGTGCTGAAGGACTCGTTCCGAATCGTATGAACAACTTCACTTCCAGCGGCCCGGGCCGCACCGAGGCGGCATGATCGAACCGGCACTCGCCCTCATCGACTTCAGCAGCATCGCCGTCGGCATCGAGTCCGCCGACGCCATGGTCAAGCGCGCCCAGCTCGACGTCATTCGCGCGGGCACCGTTCAGCCCGGACGGTACCTGGTGCTTATCGGTGGCACCGTGGCCGAGGTGCAGGAATCGCTGGACAGCGGCCGGCGCACGGGAGGAGACTCCGTCCTCGATCACGTGTTTCTGCCGCACGTCCACCCGGACGTGGTGACGGCGATCGGTGGCGGCAGGGTCGAGGCGCCCCGGGATTCCATGGGCGTGATCGAGACCACCACCGTGGCGGCGGCCATTCACGCCGCGGATGCCGGATTGAAGGGAGCGGAGGTGCGTCTCCTCGAGATCCGGATGGCGGACGGTCTCGGGGGTAAGGGAATCGTCCTGTATTCCGGGCTGGTAGCGGACGTCGAGGCGGCCGTCGAGATCGGCTGTCAGGCGGTTCGGCCCGGCCTTCTCGTTCGCCAGGTCGTGATCTCACAGTTGCATCCGGAGATCTGGGAGAACCTCTCGGCCGCCACGAGCTTCGGCTCGAGGCTGGAGGGCCTGTGAAGCTGGCGCGCGTGCTCGGTACGGTGGTGGCGACGACCAAGTACCAGGGCCTGGAGGGTGTGAAGCTCCTGGTCGTTCAACCCCTGGATCGGGGTGGCAAGCCTGCGGGTGCTGCCGCGATCGCCGCCGACGCGACCGCGCAGGCCGGTCCCGGTCACCTGGTCTTCGTGGTGGGAAGCCGGGAAGCGGCGCAGGCGATGCCGGAAACGTTCGTGCCCGTGGACCTCGCGGTCACCGGCATCGTGGACGAAGTCGATCGGGCCGGCGCCGATCGGAGACCCACCGTCACGTGGACCAGAGACGAGGGGGCCGCCTGATGTACATCGGCCGCGTCGTCGGATCGATCGTGTCCACCGTGAAGATCGGTCACCTGGCGGGCCGCAGGCTGCTCCTCGTGGATCAGCTGGGGCCGGGCGCCGAGCCCACTGGCGACTACGACATCGCGGTGGACGTGGCGCAGGCGGGCCCCGGAGACACCGTGCTGGTGCTCGACGAAGGCAACGGCGCTCGCCAGATCCTCGGCCTCGATCCGGGGGCGATCCGCGCCGTGATCGTGGGCGTCGTCGACGAGGTGTCGGTCGACGGCTGACCGCCGCTCGGGGAACCGGTTCCGGCGCCTAGTCCAGCTCGAAGGTGACGGTCACGTGGGCGGTGACCGAAATCTGTCCGGGAGCCAGGACGCCTTCCGCCGGCGGCCCACCTCCGCCGGGGTTCTGCATCACGTTCTGGGACATGTAGGCGCCTCGCCCTCCGCCCCACCATCCGCCGTAGGATGACCACCAGCCCGAGCGATCTTCACGTATGAGCACGGTTCGACCTACCGTGTGACCGAGCTCGCCCGCCATCTTCTCCGCTTTCTGCCTCGCGGCCGCCAGGGCCAGCGACCGAGCCCGGTCGCGGTGCGTGCGCAACTCGGTCGTGCGGAACTGGATGCCGTGCACGTAGTTCGCGCCCACGGCCAGCACGGACGAAAGGAGATCCTCGAAGGCGTCGATCTCGCGGAGTGTGAGCGATGCGCTCCGGCGCACCCAATAGCCAAGGAAGATCCGCTCGCGACCGTCGTAGTCGTAGCGCGGTTCGATCCCGAGGTAGTCCGTCTGAATCAGGTTCTCGGGAAGGCCCGCTTCCTTCGCGGCGCCGATCACCGCCGCCATCCGCTCGTCGTTCTCCGCCTTGGCGGCCTGGAGGTCGAGGTCGTCCGTCTCCACGCCCAGAGTCAGCACAACCTCGTCCGGGACCACGCGGACGTCCGCTTCCCCCGCGACCGTGATGCGACCTTCCTCCTGGGCGGTCGCGGATGGCACCGCGACGAAGA
>JAMJQR010000234.1 GCA_023554335.1 Candidatus Benthicola marisminoris | reverse complement strand
GACATCATGACCACCGACCTGGTCACGGTGAGCCCCGAGATGAACCTCCACGAGCTCGCCGAGGTGTTCGCCTCGCGCAAGATCAGCGGGGCGCCGGTGGTGGCGGGCATGGATCTCGTCGGCGTGATCTCCTCGAGCGATCTGCTCGATTTCGAGTCGACGACCCCCGGCTCTCCGAGGCACCGGCCCGAACAGAGCGAATGGGGGGAGATCGAGGATGCGAAGGAGTGGGAGGGCGACGACGCGCCACCCTCTTACTACTTCACCGATTTCTGGCCGGACGCCGGCGCCGACGTGCTGCAGCGGATCGAGACATCGGACGGTCCCGAGTGGAACCACCTCGGCGAACGGACGGTTTCGGAGGCGATGACGCCTTCGGTCTGGTCCCTGCGATCCGATACTCCGGTGCGAGATGCGGCCCGCCTGATGCTGGAGAACGGAATCCACCGGGTGCTCGTCGTGGACGACGGAGTGCTCGTCGGGATAGTCTCCGCCAGCGACATCGTGCGAGCGGTGGCCGACAAGGGCCTCTGCGACTGACGGTTGCGGACGCGCGGGTCACGCGCCCTCCCTGGCGGCGGCAGCCGGTCGGACCCTTACCGCCCCCGCCTCAGAACGCCGCGTTGAACCCGAGCGCCAGCCGCGCGAACTCGCGTTCGAAGTCCCAGCCCAGTTCGCCCGTCAGTCGCAGATTCCTCCAGAACAGCCAGTTCGCTCCGAGCGCTCCGAAGCTGTAGGTCTGGATGAACGGGTTCTCGGGTGTGCCCTCGCCTACCCGGAGCGTGAAGATCGGCTGATCGGAGTCGATCCAGTTGTACAGCGCCGTGAACGTCCAGCGGCCCGCGCGACCGGAGGGCCACCAGAGCACCTCGCCGAGGACCGAGTGCACTTCCGTGTCGGTCGGCGCTCCCACGTTGTCGAAGAAGGGCTGATCGTCTGACCGGTACAGGTACTGCCCGTTGAGCTCCCACCGGTCTCCGAGCAACAGCGACGCATCGGGCCCGAAGATCCAGGTGTTGTTCCGAACGTCGTTGGCCTTCTCATCCCCGTACAGACCGTACGCCCCGAGACGGAGCGCGCCGAAGGAGTGCGAGTAGCGCAGGAAGATGTTTTTTCCGGCATCCCGGTCGTACTGGCGCACGTCCCGCGCTTCCGTCAGGCCCTGCCCGTTCACGATCCCGAATGCCAGGTCGCCGTTGGCCCACGGGGACCAGATCGCCATCAGGCCCCGGTCGTAGGTAAGATCCGCCCGGGCGTCGCCCACCCGGACCCGGTAGGGCATGTAGTCTTCGAACTCGAGACGCAGCTCCCGCTTGAACAGAGGGTCCGATAACTGGAACTGCCCGACGAGCAGAGCTATGCCGCTGCCCCACATGTCGGTGAACTGGACGTAGGCATCCTCCAGTCCGGTGATCTCGCCCCGCTCGCTGAGATAGAAGTACATGTACCAGCTGACATTCTTCGCCAGCACACCACCGGTGAGCAGCTTGACGCCCCAGGGAAATCCGAAGTCGTTCGTTACCTCCTCGCCCTCGCTGCCCGCCACGCCCTGGGCGTACGCATCGAAACGCACGGCGAGGGGAAGGTCCTTCACGAGCTGCAGGAGGGGGTCGCCCGTGTCGATCGTGTCGCGCGGCGGCTCGTCCACGGCGAACTGAAACCCGTTCCCGGCGAAGGTCTCGCCGAACTCGGTCAGCTTCGGAAACGGCATGTGGCAGAGGTTGCAGCTCACTCCGTACTTGCGGGCGAAGGCCGGGATCTCGACCTCGCCGCTCGAAAAGGACATCCGTCCCGCGTGGACCCTGCCGGCGGAACCTTCAATTTCTCCTGCCATTGGACCTGAACCGGGCGTGCCGTGAGCGCCGAGAGTGCCGGCCGAGAACAGTGTTGCAGCCAGTCCGAGAAGCAGATGCTGGGTTCGTGCGGCTCGCGTGGCCATCGCGTTCACCCTCCCTGCGCCGTTGCGGTGGTGAATCGACGGTCCCTGTTGGGACCACCACCCCCGGTCGGTGCAATCGCCGTTCCTCGACCCTCGGCCAGAACGCGGAGCGGTACTGCCAGGGACAGCAGGAGAGCGTGCCTTGAATCTGTTGATGTGGAACGACTTGAGGCTCACTCCAGCGGTGAGCCCTGCGTGGCGGTACGGATGGACCAGGCGACCTGCGGGGGACAGGATGGCCCGAAGCTGCCGGCCGGACGGGTCAGATCGCCATCGCTCGGCGGGCTCGCTCCCGACCGATCTCGGTGAGCCTCAAGGTCCCGCCTGAGCGCACTTCGAGCAGATCCGACCTCTCGGCGTCACGGACGATCCGTTGCACCTGCTCTTCGCTCCAAAGGAGGTGCTCGGGCAGATGTCCCACCCGGCACTCCCGTTCCTCCTCCGGTCCTCCCTCGTGGTTCAGGAGGTGGATCGCCAGCATCGATACCGCGAACTCGGTCTTCTGTCGCAGATGCCTTCTGGCCTGCGCCACGAGGCCCCGTCCGGGTGCGAACAGGAACGCGAGAAGAAAGTCCACCCCGGCCATGGTGGCCATCGACCCGGCGATCGATGCGTCCATCCAGCGGGCGAGCCAGTAGCCCGAGATGGCGCAGTGCGCTCCGATCAGGGCGCTGAGCAGCAGGACGACCGGAAGGCGGTCCGACAGCAGGTAGGCGGCTGCGGGCGGAGCGATCATGAATGCGACGACGAGGATCGAGCCCACCGAATCGAAGGCACCTACCGCCGTGATCGACACGACCGCCATGTATGCGTAGTGGAGCAGGACGGGAGAGAGCCCGAGGGCGGCCGCGAGACCAGGATCGAAGGTCGAGAGCTTGAGCTCCTTGAAGAACGCGAACAGGAACAGGAGGTTGAGCAGCAGGATTCCGCCCATCGTCCACAGGCCGCGCGGACCGAGGTCCCGTCCTCCGACGACGAAACGACGGAAAGGAGCGAGCGCCAGCTCGCCGAGCAACACCGCGTCGGTGTCGAGGTGAACGTCTCCCGCATACAGGGAGATCAGGATCACGGCGATGCTGAACAGCGCCGGAAACACGAGCCCGATCGCGGCGTCTTCGCGTACCAGACCCGTGCCCTCGATCACCTGGACCAGCGCCACCGTAACTACGCCCATCGCCGCGGCGCCGAGAATCAGCAATGGCGACGTCAGGTCACCGATGGCGAAGAAGGCGAGCACGATGCCGAGCAGGACCGTGTGACTGATCGCGTCGCTGAGGAGTGCGGTGCGTCTGAGCACCAGGAACACGCCGGGCAGGGCGCACGCCACGGCGACAACCACCGCGAGCAGCTGGATCTCGAGCTCGATCGTGCTCATCGGATTTCCGCCGCCCCGCTCATTCGTTCTCCGCCCGACCGAGTCGGGCCAGCAGGTCCTCGGCCCGGCGCAGACCTTCACCCGTGATCGCCCAACTTCTGTCCGGCAGCGGCCTGGCCCATCCCTCTTCGGCCAGCACGGGGAGGACTCGCGCGGCGCCGCCTGGACCATCGCTCATCGCATCCAGGACGGCCACGGAGTGCCCGTGATCGAGCGAACCGTGCTGTCGGTAGAGGGCGTAGAGATCGGCGAGAACCGTGTCAGCCCGGATTCTGCTCCGCTGCCTGCTGCGTCGCCACGTCGTCCAGACGAGTCCGCGTCGAGGCGCGAAGAGCAGCGACAGCGTCACGATGCCCGTCGCTGCGAGCACGATCGCGGGGCCCGTGGGAAGGCCAGCCGTTCCACCGCTCCACAGGGCTCCGAGGACCCCCGATACCGCTCCGAACAGCGCCGAGAGCCATACCATCGTCCCCAATGAGTCGGTCCATTGACGGGCCGCCGCAGCCGGGGCCACGACCAGTGCCGCCATCAGCACCACCCCTACCGCCTGCAGACCGATAACGATGGCGAGCACGAGCACCGTCGTCAGCGCGAGATCCAGCCGGCCGATGGGAAATCCCAGCGAGGCGCCGAATTCGGGATCGAAACTGAGAAGCTTGAATTCCTTCCAGAACAGAAGGAGGGCCGCCAGAGCTACGCCGCCGAGAATGACGATCACCAGTACATCACCGGCCACGAGAGTCGCCGCCTGGCCGAACAGGAATCGGTCGAGTCCGGCCTGCGCGGCATCCGGCCTGCCCTGCACGTAGGTCAGAAGGACGAGACCGAAGCCGAAGAACACGGCCAGGACGATTCCGAGCGCGCTGTCGCCCGGGACCCGGCTGCGCGTCCTGATCTGCGAGACGAATACGGAGCCCAGCCAGCCGGACGCGAAGGCACCCGCCACGAGGACGATCAGCTCTTTGCTGCCGGTAAGGAGGAACGCGAGGACGATTCCGGGCAACGCTGCGTGCGAAACGGCGTCCCCCAGGAGCGACTGCCTGCGAAGCACGGCGAACGCGCCGAGCGCGCCAGAAGCGAGTCCGAGCGCCGCGGTGCCGAGCGCTACCGTGCGCAGCGTGTAGTCGAACAGGAGGTCGTGCAGCAGGTCCATGGATTCTCGGTTCCTACGATCCCGGGTCGTGCGGCGACAGCTCCGGGCCTTGCGCGCTCGAAGTGGGAACCCGGGCTTCCGTCACCGCGGCCGCAGCCGCAGCCCGGAACGGCACCACCCCACCGTACGCGATCCGCAGATTCTCCTCCGTGAACACCTCATCAACCGGTCCGCAGGCAATCCGGCGCACGTTCAGAATCATCACCTCGTCGAAGTACTCCGGCACCGTCTGCAGCGCGTGGTGGACGGCGACGACCGTGGCACCCTGAGATCGAAGCTCTTTGAGCACCCGGACGATCGCCTTTTCCGTCGTTGCGTCCACGCCCTGGAACGGTTCGTCCATCAGGTAGACCTTCGCATCCTGCACCAGGGCACGCGCGAGGAACACTCGCTGCTGCTGGCCGCCCGACAGCTGGCTGATCTGGCGCCTGGCGAACCGCGTCATGTCCACCTTCTCGAGCGCTTCGAGGGCGAGGCGGCGCTCGCGCGAGCCCGGGCGTCGGAACCACCCGAGGTCCCCGTACCGGCCCATCATCACGACGTCGAGCACCGACGTGGGAAAGTCCCAATCCACCGAGCCCCGCTGCGGCACATAGGCTACTACCGAGCGATCCTCGTCGTAGCTGCGCCCGTGCACGAGGATTCGGCCCGCCGCCGGCTTGACCAGATCGAGGATCGCCTTGATCAGCGTCGATTTTCCCGCCCCGTTCGGGCCTACGATCGCCATCAACACCCCGGACGGCACCTCCATGTCCACATCCCACAGCACGGGGTGCTCGTCGTAGGCGACCGTCAGGTCATCGACCTGGATCGCCAGCTCCCGATCCGGCGTCATGGGGCCTCCTCGGGAGCGTCGAGCAGGGCGTCCACGATCGTGTTCACGTTGTGCCTCACCATGCCGGCGTAGCTGCCCTCGGGGGTTCCAGCAGAGCCCATGGCGTCGGAGAACAGGGACCCGCCGATCCGGACCTCGGATCCTCTGTCGCGAACGGCCGCCTGCACCGCCTCGATCGTACGCTGCGACACCGAGGTCTCGACGAAGATCGCCGGCACCTTCCGCTCAACGACCAGGTCCGCGATCCGCTGCACGTCCGAGGTGCCCGCTTCCGACACCGTGCTGATCCCCTGCAGCCCGACGACCTCGAATCCGTAGGCACGTCCGAAGTAGCCGAAAGCGTCGTGAGCGGTGACGAGAATCCGTCTTTCCTCGGGTAGCTCGGACACGCGCTGGCGGACCCAGGCATCGAGGACTTCCAGCGTGTCCCGGAAGACCCGGGCGCGCTCCCGGTACTCCGCCCGGTTGGCCGGGTCCAGGGTGACGAAGCCCTCTTCCACGCGGGTCGTCGCCGTAGCCCACAGTCCGACGTCGAACCACACGTGCGGATCCCAGCTGCCGGCGAAGTACTCCGACGAAAGTCGGCTGTCCTCGGGTATGCCGTCGGCCACCGGGACCGTGACCGTCCGCACCGTCATCTCTTCCAGGACCTCTCCCATCGCTGCCTCGAGATGGAGGCCGTTGTAGAAGATGATGTCGGCGCTCGCCAGGGTCCTGACATCCCCGGCGCTGGCCTTGTAGAGATGTGGATCGACGCCAGGACCCATAAGACCGGTCACCCGGGCGTTGTCGCCGCCGATCCGAGCGACCATGTCGGCGACCATTCCCGTCGTCGCGACGGCCCGGATCGAACCTTCGGTCTCCGCTCCCTCACCACCCGCCTCGCCTCCGCATCCGCTCAGGCTGACAGAGATGAAGATGACCGGCACCAGCAGCGACCGGAGGCTCGGCCGAGCGAGAGCGCCGGCGTGTTCCCGATTCAGCATACAAAGGCTCGTTTTTAGTGTCTTCTAAATTTATGACTGAATGATTCAATACCCGGCCGTGGCCGCGGCGTCAATCGCTCGATCGCTGTCGAATCGGGTAACGGATGGATGCGGCCCCGGCGCGCCGCGAGAAGCGCGCCGGGGCCGTGGACCTCCGATCGGTGTTCAGTCCCGCTTGCCGATCGGCTCGTACTTGCGCTCGTCGTAGCCGATGTAGACCTGGCGCGGACGCGCGATTCTCTGATCGCTGTCCTGCAGCATCTCCAGCCACTGCGCGAGCCAGCCGGCTGTCCGCGGAATCGCGAACAGCACCGGGAACATGGCGACCGGGAATCCGAGCGCCTGGTAGATGATTCCCGAATAGAAATCGACGTTCGGGTAGAGGTTCCTCGAAACGAAATAGTCGTCCTCGAGAGCGATCCGCTCCAGCTCGATCGCGATATCCAGCATCGGATTCGTGCCGGTGACCTTGAACACCTCGGGCGCGAGCTCACGGAGGATCCGGGCGCGCGGGTCGTAGTTCTTGTAGACCCGGTGGCCGAAGCCCATCAGCCGGAAGTCGCCCGCCTTCACCCGCTGGATGTATCCGGGGATGTTCTCGACCTTGCCGATCTCGCGCAGCATGCGGAGGACCATTTCGTTGGCGCCCCCGTGCAGCGGGCCGTAGAGCGCCGCGGCGGCGGCCGACAGCGAGCAATACGGATCCGCGTGCGAGCTTCCTACCGCCCGCATCGCGTTCGCGCTGCAGTTCTGCTCGTGATCGACGTGAAGGATGAACAGGACGTCGAGAACCTTCTCGAGGATCGGATTCGGCTCGTACTTCGCTTCGGACGTCCTGTACATCATCGCGAGGAAGTTCCCGGCGAAGCTCAGCTCGTTGTCCGGGTACACGTACGGGAGGCCGCGGCTGTGCCGGTAGGCGAATGCCGCCACAGTTCCGACCTTCGCGACGAGCCGCTGGATCTGCTTGATCCGGATCTCCGGGTCGTCGATCGTCCGGGCCTCCGGATAGAAGGTCGATAGGGCGGCGATCGCGCTGACGAACATCCCCATCGGGTGGGCGTCGTAGCGGAACGCTGCCATCAGCTCCTTCATGTTCTCGTGGAGGTACGTGTGGTGGGTCACGTCGTACGTCCACCGATCCAGCTCATCCTTCGTCGGCAGCTCGCCGAACAGCGTGAGATACGCTACTTCCAGGTAGTTGCTCTTCTCGGCCAGCTGCTCGATCGGGTAGCCCCGGTAGCGGAGGATCCCCTTCTCACCGTCGATGAAGGTGATGGCGCTCTTGCACGACGCCGTGTTGGTGAATCCCGGATCGTAGCAGAGCATCCCGAAGTCCGTCTCGGTCGCCTTGATCGCGCGGATGTCCTTCGCCGGGATCGCGGCACCGTACTCGGGATAGGTCCCGTACATGATCGGGTACTCGAAGTCCTTCTCGGTACGGTTGTCGATGATCGTGAGGGTGTCGGCCATGGGATGTTCTCCTGGGGTTCCCTTCTTCGTGCCCTTCTGGGCACCGGTGACGGTCTCAGGCATCATATCCTCCTTCCGGAGAGCGGGCACTCTCCGCTTGCGGCTCGGACTGCGTCCGGGCAGGGATTCAGCATCCGTTGCCAGGCCCGGGAGGCGAACGCGCGAATCGCGACGAGGAGGGAACGACGCGCGTCGATGCGACCGTGGACTCCTTGGGCTCGGGCACGGTCAGACTAGTACAACATAGCACGAAGCAAGTCCGGGACCAAGCGGACGATTCCAGAACAACCATAATTTTCAAGCAATACGACAGTTCGTGAAGATCGGGGCAAGAAGAGTTGTCCCGATTCCCGTCGGCTGCGGGGACGTTTCGTCCCGACTCCCGGTGCCTGTTCGACTTTCCTGCCCGGTTCGCAGGTCGGACTCAGCTCTTGAGAGCCCCCAACGCCTGGTCCATTTCGTCCCGGCGCACGTAGACGAGGTAGCCGAAACAGCCCTTGCCGTCGGTCACCGCGGTGCTGGCGTAGACGTTGACCCCGGCCTTCATCAGCTTCTCGTGAATCTCGGCCAGCGCTCCCATCCGGTCGTCGCCTTGTACGAGGAGCGCGCTGTGCGGACCATCCAGCTGCATTCCCGCCCTACCCGCCACCGCTTCGAGCTTCGATCCCTGCTCGGGAAACAGCGCGAGCTGCGTGCGCGAGGGGCCTGTCGGGACCGCGGTGAAGGCGAGCAGGTTGATTCCCTGCTGCGCGAGAATGTTGAGGAGCTTGTAGGCCTCCCCCGGACGGTCTTCGGCGCTGGTGTAGTAGTAGTCGACGCGGCGGATCTGGTAGGCCATCTCATCCTCCTCTCGGGGCCCGGCCGTGCTAGTCGAGCCCGATCGGGTCGGGGCGGCCGAAGCCGGGTTGGACGATTCGAGATCGCCGGAGCTGTGCGCCGCCCTGACGTGCACGAACACCTCATCTTCTCTTACGCCCCGGGGGCGGGCAAGGGTCCGAGCGGACGGGTGGGGCTGGAGGAAAGCGAAGCCAAGGTGCAGGCGGATTCAGGACCCCAATGATGCGAAAAGGCGGCCCCGCGAACGGGACCGCCTTTCCGGTTCTTCAAGAGCACCTCAGGTCCGTTGAATCACTGCCCCGGCGGCACCATGTCGAGCCTCTCCATCTGCTCGAAGCTCAACGGTGTGACGTACTGCGTCAGCACCTGGTGAGCATCCGGACCCGGCTCCAGGAACTCCCATGTAGCCCCGAGATCCGGCGTCGTCACGAAGTCGAACTTCAGCGACGTCTCGTAGTCCTCCGGGAACGGGACGATGCCCGTGAGCGGGAACTCGAGTACATCGGTCGCCACGTTCCACTCGGCCACCGTCAACTCGCCGATCGCGTTGTACTCCGCGATCGCCGGGATGGCGGCTCCGCCGTGACAGTCGGCGCAGCCGCGCGCCACGCTGATCGAGTGCGGCGTGTAGTGACCCCAGGCCACGAACGACGTGTCCTGCCACTTCACGCTCTGGTAGTTGACCACGTACACTTCGGTCTCGCCAGAGCCGTCGCGCAGAGGTCGGTTACCAAGCCACAACCAGTCGGCCTTCGGCGGGCCGTAGAAGACCTTTCCGTCGCCGGAAAGCTCGGCCTCGAAGTGGCAGTTGTTGCACGTCACCTGCGCCTGGGCGTGGCATGCCACGCAAGAGATATTCAGGCCAACGCCTGGATGCGGATTGGCCGCAGCGGAGTGCGTCGCCGGATCGTGGCAATTCTCGCAGTTGGCCTTGATCGCGCCGATGTCCTGCAGGGACAGGTAGGAATTCCCGTCGCCATGCACGTCCTCGGACGTATGGCAGGACATACAGGTGAAGCCTGCTGCGACGTGAACGTCATCCAGGCGATTCAGCTCCTGCGCCTGCCGGCCGTGGCAGCCGAGGCAGGTCGCCGGATCTTCGACGGTGTCATCGCCGAGCGTCGGCTCCGCCGAGTCGTGGCAGCGGTCGCAGGTTCGGCTGGAGACCGGAGGCCGTCCGTCCGTCGAGCTATGACAGCCGATGCAGTCGGCCTGCTCGTAGGGGATGTTGATCAGACCCTCGAAGCCGCCGTTCGCAGCCGAGTAGTACGTGATCTTGCCCTGCCCCGTCTCGTGGAGACTGGTCGGGAACCACTCGTCCCACGGGAAGAAGTCGGCCGTGAACGTCAGCGTGTTGCTGCAGGACTCCTCACCGCCGG
>JAMJQR010000233.1 GCA_023554335.1 Candidatus Benthicola marisminoris | reverse complement strand
CGGGTGGTTGGCCACGAAGAGCACCGGGCCGTCGGATGGCGGCTCCCCCGCAGCCCGGAACCGATAGAATACCCGGACGGCCAGGGAGCACACGGGAGCGAGAGCGGGAAGCAGCCAGGTACGGTTCCGGTTGGCCATGCTTCCAATCTACACAAAGGAAAGAGGGCCTGTCTGTACGTCTGAGACAGGCCCTCTCCGCGCTTTAGAAGGTGTGTCCCTTTGGACCCGGGGCGCCTTCAAGCTGCGTTTAAATCCGCCGCCGGTCGACCGCTCTTGGACTGCGCTGCGGCCGGACACTTCTACCTTACCTTCAGCCTGAAACTCCGCAAGCCCGTGTCAATATTCTACAGTCGAGTCAAGTGTGTGTAAAATAGCGCATTAAAGCCTCTGATATCATGTCGTTTACGCGGCGTGAATGCGCCGACTCGCCCCGGTGGAAGGGTTGAAGCGGGCGCCCTTGTTCAGCGTGCCGTTGCGAGCGAACCGAACCCGGTATCCGAGGTTGAGAGGAATCGTCCCGCGGATGATCGAAGACGGGGCCAGATACCCGACCTGGCGAGCCAGGCGCCGGGCCACGCGGCGGCGGGAGTAGAACCGCCTCGAGATCCATGCGACTCCCAGGTCCAGCGTCTCGCGGCTCATGTGCAGGGGCTCGAACACGACGTGTCCGAAGTCGTAGTGGCTCCAGTCCTTGTCGAAGATCCGCCCTGCCTCATCCATCTCATCGAACAGCGGCGTGCCCGGGAAGGGTGTGAGGCGCGTGGCCTGGAGAGCGTCGACTCTTGCCTCGTCCAGGAACTCGAGCGTCTGCTCGAACACGGCTGGCGTGTCGTCGTCACTCCCGAAGACGAAGCCCGCGTACACGGCGATCCCGTTCTCGTGCAGCGTCTGGACCTGCCGCACGTACTCGGCGGCCCGGTTCGGTCCCTTGGTCCAGCGGCTGAGGTTCTCCTGCGACAGCGACTCGAGGCCCACGAACAGCCCTCCACATCCGCTCATCACCGCCATGCGCAGTAGCTCTTCGTCGTCCGCCATGTGAATCCCGCACTGGCTGAACCAGCGCTTCCCCAGCGGGATCATGGCCTCGAACAGGCTCAAGGCGTAGTCGCGGTCGCCGATGATGTTGTCGTCCATGAACACCACCTGGCGGCCGAGTCCGCGCAGCTCCCCGATCACGGCCTCGACCGGCCGCGTCCGGATCCGGTAGCCATGGAAGGCGGCGATCGAGCAGAACTTGCATTTGTAGGGACAGCCGCGCGTCGCCTGGAGGACGTTGGGGGTCAGGTAGCTCTTCCCCTGTAGCAGGCCTGCGGGCGAGGGCGGCAGGTCGGCCAGATCCACGGGGTCGCTCCGGTAGATGGGCTGCAAACGGCCCGCGCGGAAGTCCGCGATCATGCGAGGCACGTTGTACTCGGCCTCCCCCACGCACACGGCGTCGCAGTGCGCGATCGCCTCGTACGGCAGGAAGGTGGGATGGAAGCCCCCGAAGATCACCGTCTTGCCGCGGTCGCGGAAGCGGGCCGCGATCTCGTAGGCGCGCGGTGCGTTGAACGTCATGAACGAGATACCGATCAGGTCCGCGTCCGTGTCGAAGTCGATCGGCTCCACGTTCTCGTCGATGATCCGCGTGTCTATCCCCTCGGGCATCGAGGCGGCCACGGCCAGGCTGGGCAGCATCGAGAAACGGAATACCCGCGGCCCACGCGTCTTTCCCTTGCGCTGGGCCCGCCACACGGAAGCCGTTGGGCTGATCAGGTCGAGTCTGATGGTGTCCATCGCGACCTCGCGGCGAAGGTTCACCGTGAAGATGCGCGCGAGGGGTCAAGTGGTGGTCAAGCGGGGGGTGGTCTGCTGGCGCTGGACGACCCACGCGGTTCAGCCGGCGAGCAGCTCCTCGAGGGCGGTGCGGGCCTCCTGGAGCTGCGGGAGGTCGGAGTCGGCCTATTCCCATGCCTGCAGGAATCGGATGTAGGCCCTGCGTGCTCTGTCACGGTCCCCCAGCTCCGAGTAAGCGCGACCGAGCAGGAAGTTCGCCACATGCGGGACACCCGACCCTCGAATGCCCTCGAGATACACGACCGCGTCGGCCGGCCGGCCATCCTCCAGGTGGAGCTCGCCGAGCCACCACCGCACCCAGATGCTGGGCGGCAGGCCCGTGAACGCCAGTCCTTCAAGCTCCATGATCGCTTCTTCACGTTGCACCGCGTCGCCGTTCCGCGCCCATCCGTACGCGCCGAGAGCGTCAGCCGCCAGCACGAGCATGTCGGCTGGCCGCTGTCTGCCCTCGGCCTCCGCTTCCGCCGCGCCGCTGCGCACCTCGCCCAGCAGAGTTTCGAGCTCCTCCTCCCTCCCCTGCTCCGCGTAGTACGCGCCCATGACGATCAGGCAGTGGATGGGCGCCCCCGCGGCGGGGCCGCAGTTGTCGCGGACGAGGATTCCTTCGAGGTAGTCGCCCGGCACCGGCCTCAGCGTGCGATCCACCGCGTAGGGGACCCACATCGAAGCCCAGCCGGCATCGGGATCGTTCTCGCGGATGGCCGCGTCAGCCTTTCCGGCGGTCAGGTAGAGCCACGGTAGGTTGGCACCCGCCGGGTGACGCCGACGTTCCAGCTCGCGGAAGATCGGCTCCATCGCGACCGGCCGTCCCGCGGTCAGCCACAGATCCACGTACGCGTCCTCAAGCACATCATCCCTATGGGCCGGCACGGCGGCCGCCGCCTCGGCCTGCTGGGCCGAGTCGCCGAGGATCAGGCCGTGCACGAGCTCCAGCGCCTCCTGCCGCCTGGCGTTCAGAGGCCTGAGGCCTTCGAGGGCCCGCCGGGCCGTCGCCGTGTCCCTATGAATGACGGCGTACTCGAACAGGTGGATGTAGTACGGAGCGAAGCTGGGCTCCAGCTCGACCGGTCGCTCGTAGACTCTGCCGAGATCTTCCCAGTCCAGCCGCAGGTCGGCCCAGTAGTGGAAGTAGAACTCGCTGAGCAGGAACCAGGCGTCGGGGTCGTCCGGGTAGCGGCGGGTGACCTCGCGCACGTCATCGACCGCGCTGATATCGCCCGCCAGCAGCGCCATGGTCCCATCCATGATGGCACGATCCCGGTTGGACAGCCGGTCACCAAGGCGCCGAGCCTCCCTGAGATGCTGCATGCCCCGGTCGCTACCTATGTTCTCGGCCCATCCGTACGCGTCCCCGAGGCGGAAATGTGCCAGCGCCATGTCCGGGTCTTCGACCAGGGCCCGCTCGTACGCCTCGATGGCCCGGTCGAAGTCCGCCCGGCGGTAGTAGGCCTCTCCCTCCAGGTAGGCCTTGAGGGCCGGGAGGGAAGCCGTCGTGAGGCTCATGGCCGCCCTCGCCGTAACGCCCTCCCCTCCCTCCTCCGCCAGCAGCGCCTGCAGCGTCTGCACGCCGAGGCGGTTGGCCAACGCGCCGATGCTGTCCGCCGGGCCCTCTACCTGGCCGCTCCCCACTTCGGTCCCGGTTGTCACATCGTAGACATCTGCGGCCAGACGGACGTCGGTCCCGATAGCCAGCACGGTGCCGTCGATGACGTACCTTGCGCCGGCCGCCCTCGCGACCTTGAGCCTCGTGGCCAGGTCAGCGATCTCGCCCTCCGCGACCGCCTCGTTCCACCGCGCCATCACGGTGCGACTGTCGATCGTCCGATACCCACCCACGTCGTCGAGATTCGTGCTGAGGAGATCCACCATGCCCACGCGGAACAACTCGAGCTCCTCGCCGCGCACGGTGAACGGGACGACCGCGATTCCTTCCGCCGCTTCGCCCGCCACCGCCTCGACCGGGGCGAAGCTCTCGCCCCTGTCCTTGATCACGACGTACAGGCCGGCCAGTCCGAACAGGAACCAGAACGCGAACACGCCGCCAAGGATCGACCGACCCCAGGTGAGGTGCGGGAGCTTACCCTGCTTGAGGCTGTCGGCGAGGTCCTTCGCGTCGACCTCCCAGGCGCCCGGGAGCTCTCCCGTCTCCTGCTTCTTTCCGATTCCCGGCATGGCCTGGACGAGGGCCGTCGAGACGATGACGACGAGCCCGATGAGGAGCAGAAGGAGAGCGACGGGAACGACCCAGTCGGGTAGGGAGAGGCTGCCCTGGAGGAGGTCGGCGACCTCCAGCACGCCCCACGCGGCGCCCAGGTAGACAGCAAGTACTCTGACGATTCGGGCGCGCTTCAGGCGGTCCCAGGTCGATTCTGGCATGCCCCAAGATAGAGGAGGCGTATTGCCGCGCAACGGCGGCGATCCCTCAATCGCCCAGCCGCTCGGGCCTTCCCCGCGGTCTGACCTCCAAACGGGCCTTCGCGGACTCGGCCGGGACGAGGTCCGCCTCGACGATCAGCGTATGGGGTCCGGGGCCGATCACGAAGGACGCTTCCGGAATTCGGATCGAGCCCGTCCGCCGGTGCTGTGCGTCCAGAACCGCGACCTCCCGGCCTCCCTCGAAACGCAGCGACCCGCCCTCGGGAAGGGTCACCGGCAGCCGAACCGGGTCGCGCCCGTCGATCCCGATGCGCACGGCCGACACGCTCCCGTCCTCCGCGCAGAGGACCCAGTGCAGATCCTGTTCGGGGCCCGGATTGTCGAACGAAAGAGCCGACGAGGTCGGCTCCCCCGG
>JAMJQR010000232.1 GCA_023554335.1 Candidatus Benthicola marisminoris | reverse complement strand
GTCATGGATCTCGCGAAGGCGATCTCCCTGATGCTCACCAACCCGGGATCATCGTCCGAATACCAGGGCTGGGACCTGATTCGTGAGCCCGCCGTGTACCACGTTGGGATCCCGACGCTTTCCGGAACAGGCGCCGAGGTGTCGCGTACCGCCGTTCTCACAGGCCCGGAAAAGAAGCTGGGGCTGAACTCGGACTACACCGTCTTCGACCAGGTCGTGCTCGACCCCGACCTCATCGCGGACGCGCCCGATCGTCAGCGCTTCTACACGGGGATGGACTGCTACATTCACTGCGTGGAGTCGCTGGAGGGCACCTACCTCAATGCGTTCAGTGAGGCGTACGGGGCCAAGGCGCTGGATCTGTGCCGGGAGGTCTTTCTCGGCGAGCGCACGCCCGAATCGGACGAGAGGCTGATGATGGCCTCGTTCTTCGGCGGGATGAGCATCGCCTACTCGCAGGTCGGAGTGGCGCACGCCACGTCCTACGGCCTGTCCTACGTGCTAGGTCTCAAGCACGGGGAGGGGAACTGCGTCGCGTTCAACCACCTGGAGGAGTTCTATCCGGCGGGGGTGGACGAATTCCACAGGATGGCGGAGCGCGCGGGCGTGGACCTTCCCGTGGGCGTGACGCGTGGCCTGTCCGAGACTGACATGGAGCGGATGATGGATGTGTCTCTCGGAATGGCGCCCCTGTGGGAGAACGCCCTGGGGCCCGACTGGAGCCACCGCATGACGAGAGACCGCCTGCGCGCCCTGTACGAGCGAATGTAGCGAACGGCACCGTGGGAATAGAACCCTGCCGGGCCGCGTCTAAGGAACAGCGGCGGAGGGGACCCTTTCTGGCCACTCCAGGGCCCGAACCGAAGGCAGGGGGATGGCGGAGCGGGCGGAAATGGTAGCCGATCGTGAACTGATCGCCCGGTCCCGAGCCGGCGATGACCGGGCCTTTCAAACCCTCGTGGAGAGGTACGAGGGCAGGGTCGCGGCCACCGTGGTCGGCATGCTGGGGCCGGGGGATGAAGCGGAAGATGTGGGGCAGGAGACCTTCATACGCCTGTATCGGTCTCTTGATAAGTTTCGCGGAGACTCGAGCCTCGGGACGTACCTGACCCGGATCGCGATCAACCTCTCGCTCACGGCTCTGAGGAAGCGGAAGCGGCAGCTTTCGCGGTTCGTCAGCCGGGAGGATCGAGATGGGACCTGGCCCGAGGAGGCGGTCGATCCACGAGGGGAGCTTGAGCGGTCGGACCAGGACCAGCGGGTCCGGGCGGCCGTGGAGCGACTGTCGCCGCCTCACCGCGCGGTGGTGGTCATGCGGATGATCGACGGCTATTCGACGCGTGAGACGGCGGACGTATTGGGCGTACCGGCGGGCACCGTCATGTCGCGCCTGGCGCGGGCGATGGACCGGCTGGAAACCGAATTGAAGGAGTATTGGGATGGATGACCGCGAGCTTCTGATCCGGTACCGGGACGGAGAGCTTCCAGAGGCGGACATGGCTGCCGTGCGCGCCAGGTTGAGCACGGATCCGGCGCTGCAGGCGAGCCTGTCGCGCATCGAAGCGGTGTCTGCGGCGGTCGAGCGGACGGCGGCTTCCGCGTTCGAACCGTTCTTCTCCACCCGCGTGATGGCCAGGATCCGCGCTGACTCCAGGTCTGCTTCCGACCTGGTGTACGAAGGTCTACGCTGGGCCTTCGCACGCGTGGCCGTGGTGGCGGTGGTGATCGTCGTGACCCTCGGGGCGTATTCCGCGATCGGCGGAGGTTATTCAGGCACCGTGGTGGAAGTGATGCTCGGATTGCCGGACGTCACGCTGGAGTCAGCCATGACCCTGGGCGGCTGAGGAGATGGCCATGCAGACGCGAACGAAATCGGCGTTTCTTCTCCTGGCGGTCCTGGCGCTGGGGATCCTGATCGGCTTCCTGGTCTCGGGCGCCCTGCAGAACCGGCGCATGCGAAGCATCGCCCACCTGAGGACCGGTCCGGGCTTCGCGGAACTGGTCGAGCGGGTGATACAGCCCAGGAGTGAGGAACAGAGGGAGCAGATACGAGACATACTCGACGGGGCGGCTCCGCGTATCGCCGATCTGTTCGAACAGCACCGCGGAGAGATGAGCCAGGTCTCGGATTCCGTGATGACCGAGCTCGAGGCCATCCTCGACCCCGAGCAGGTCCAGAGGCTGCGACGCATGAAAGTGCGGATGCGCGACGGGCCGCCGGAAGGCCGGCGCGGTCGGCCAGGGGCCGGTCGCCCGAGGGGACCGCGTCCGGAAGCCGGTCCCCCTCAGGGAGGTCCGCCGCCCGAGGGCGAGCCCCCGCCCGAGTAGGTCCCAGCGGGAGGTCCGCCGATCCCATGTGCCGCACTCTGCAAACTGTGGCCTGAAAAGCGATAGGGGGTGGGAGACCCCGGAGCGGACTTCCCGTAGTTCGACACGACCGCTTGTCGCGCCAGATCCCGCAACGGCGGGCGAAAGCGGCCTCCAGGCGCGCCAGAACCGGTTCTCAATGGCGAAATCGGGCTCGGTGGCACACCTTTCGCTGCACGGAACCGTGGCTTCGACCGTCCGTCACCTGTTGGGGGTTTGCGACTGGTTGATTATCTTGGCGTTCGCGGCCGAAACGACGAATCAGGGGGAAGTAGTGTTGACGATCAAGCGTAGACAGCGGCGACGGGCTCGCCGCGACCGGGGGCATCTCCGGCTCGGCGATGCCGGGCAGGCCCTCGTAGAGGTCGCCATCGCGTTGCCGATTCTTCTCGGTCTCCTGGTGGGTATCTTCGAGTTCGCCCGGGCCTACAACGTCCAGCAGGTGATTACGAACGCCGCCAGAGAGGGAGCGCGCGAAGGTGTCCTCCCTACCGCCACGCAGGCGGATGCTCTCACGCGGGCCAACGCCCGCCTGTCGGATGGGAACGTTAGCGGGGCGACGGTCACCTGGAGCTGCACCGGGTCTCCGTGCGACACGGGTGACGCCGTCAGCATCGCGATCTCGGTACCTTATACGTTCCGCTTCATCGGTCCCGTGGTGAGCCTGTTCGCGCCCGGAGCCACGGATCCCGGGACGATCAACCTCAGCTCCACGGCCACGATGCGGAGGGAGTAGCCGACAGAGAACGGCTCAGGGACGCAACAAGGCCCGGCCACCTCACGGCGACCGGGCCTTTCCACATCCGCTGGTCTAGGATCTAGCGCCGGAAGAAACCGCCGCCCTTCTCCTCCTCACCGACCGGCTCGTGCAGCGTGCTGATGAAGGCATCGCCGGGAGCGTCCGTGTCGATGTTACCGTAGATGGGCTTCTCGTTGCGCAGCACGTCCACGAACGCGGGCATCGCGCTGAACGGCAGGAAGACGACGCACAGGCGCGCGTCTTCGCTCCACATCGCGTTCGGAGTGTCGGCGCCTTCGGGCATGAAGTAGTAGATCAGCCGCAGAAATTCGCCGAAGCAGGCCACCACGCCGCGGGCCCGCACCTCGGTGCCGCCGAAGGTCTTCGGGTGGTCGCCCAGCGTGATCTGGTAGCGCTCGACCAGGAAATTGTGCTTCGCCATTTCTTGCTCCTCGGATGGTGAACCCGGACCGCCCTTTAGTTGCGAGCGGCATAATATAGCACGATCCGCAACCGCGCACGGTGGGGTTCGGATTCAGTGGTCATCGCACAGGGCGAGGAAGCGTTCGGCCATCTCCGGGCCGGCGCCGTCGTCCTCGTGTTTGAAGAACACGAAAGCCCGATCCCAGCCCGCTTCGTGCACGCGGCGCGCCCAGTCCGCCAGGGAATCGTCCGGATAGTCGGCTTTGCGCAGCCTCAGGTATCCCCAGTGGGCCGTGGAGGTGATCTCCGCGTCCTCCTCGTCCGTGTCCGCCGTGCACAGCGCGGCCCCGTGGGCTCTCAGGCAGTCGTACGTGCCCTCGTCGAACCAGGAGGCATGTCGGAACTCGAAGGCCGCCCGACCGGGGTCGCCGAGGCTCGAAAGGAACACGTCCAGGCGTTCCAGGTCCTGTTTCATGTTCGGGGGGAGCTGAAACAGCACCGCGCCCAGGCGCTCCCCCAACAGTCCCACGGTTCGAAGCAGGTACCCCGTCTCCTCCTCGGCGCCCTTGAGCCTCTTGAAGTGCGTGATCCGGCGGGAAGCCTTGATCACGAAACGGAAGGTGTCCGGAACCTGAGCGGCCCACCCTTCGATGACGGACTCCCGGGGAAGCCGGTAGAAGGTGTTGTTGATCTCTACCGACGGCAGGCGCCCGGCGTAGTACGACAGCATGCCATCTGCAGCCAGGTCCGCCGGGTAGAAGCTGCCCTTCCACTCC
>JAMJQR010000231.1 GCA_023554335.1 Candidatus Benthicola marisminoris | reverse complement strand
GTCGCCCTCGGTGGGCGTGTCCAGCAGACCGACCAGCGAGAGCAGCGTGGACTTGCCGCACCCCGACGGTCCCATCACCTCCGCGAACTCCCCGTCCCGGATCTCCAGGTGGATGTCCGCCAGCGCGTGCGTCTCCATCTCGTCCGTGAAGAAGACCTTCTTGACGCCTTCCATCCGGATCAGCGCGGTTCCGTTCTCCATGCGGCTGCTCTCCCGGCTGACGACGCCGTCGGCGTCGCGGTTTATCTGATGCGAACCCGGTCCACGTCGTCGTACCGGGACATGTCCGAAAGGACGATCACGTCCCCCTCGCGAAGGCCCTCCACCACTTCGATCTGGTTCACGGAGCTCCGGCCGAGCTGGACGGTCACACGCTCGGCGGCGTTGCCTCCTTCCAGCACTCGAAACAGGCTGACGGTACTGTGGCTCTGTCCGTAGGCCGGGCGCCCTGCATGCAGCACGTCGCTCAGGCGCTCGAGCTCGATGGTACCATCGATGTTGAGGTCCGGGCGAGCACCCGCCGGGAGGTCACCCTCCAGGGTTACCTCGACCAGGACCGATCCCCCCTGGACGTTGGGATCGACGCGGCGCACACGCCCCGGTATGGTGTCCGTGCGTGTGTCCACGAACGCCAGCTGACCGACTTGTACATCGCGAGCCTGGGTCTGCGGGATTCGGAGCTCGGCCTTGAGCCGCTCCGGCCTCGCGACCCGCGCCAGCGTGGTTCCGGACTGCACCCACTGCCCGACCTCGAGGTCGAAGTCCTGCAGCACGCCCTCGGCTCCCGCCTTCACCTGCATGTTGGCGGCGCGCTCCTGGTAGTAGCGGTGGATGTTGGCCAGTCGCGCGACCTGGTCACGCTGCACCGCGAGGCGCTCACCGATCGTCGCGTTCAGCAAATCGAGCTGGGCCTCTTCGGTTCGCAGCCGTTCCTCGAGGGCGTCCGCGTTGTCTCGAGCGTTCCGATACTCGTTCTCCGACACCCACTCGTTCCCGACCATGCGGGCGTAGGCTTCCGCCTGGCGATCGGCTTCCTGGAATCGGGCCCGCGCGTCCGCCACGGCCGCCTCCTGCGAGAGCACGCCCGTCCCGAGGGTCTGGCGAAGCGACACCAGCGTGGCCTGCGCCGCGGTCCACTGCTGCTCGGCCTCCAGCACCTGGAGCTCGACATCGGGATTCGAGAGAACCACGAGGATGTCCGCGGAGGAGACTTCCTGCCCGGGCTCGAAGTGGACGGACTCCACGCGCCCGGCCGTCACCGCCGCGACGAACTGAACGCGCTCCGGCACCAGGGTTCCCGAGCCGCGCACTTCCCGGACCATCTCGCCCCTCTCCACGGTGCCCTGAACGATCACGTTCCGATCTACGGTCGGCGCCGCGGGCTCCAGCTGGGAAAGCAGGAAGGTCACTACGAGGAGGGCCACGGCGCCGAGCGCGATGTAGATGTTGCGCCTGGTCTTGCCTTTCGGCTCGCGCTTGATGTCCATACGGGACACGCGGGACTCCGGGCCGCCTTCGCGAATCGGGCCGGAAGCTCCCGAATCGCCAGCCGGCTTCTTCTTGAAGGACAGCCGGGGCTTCTCCTTCCGCTCCACCACGCGCGGACGCACGCGCTCGCGCGCTGTGCCGGTCGGTGTCGCTTCCTCCCTGCCCTTTGGCTCTTCCATCTCTGTCTCTCGGTGCTGAGTTGCCAGACGCCTCACCGCCACCGCCACGGACGGCACGAAACCCGGCTGCGCTCCCGTCACCCGACGGGACGCGGAAGGAAGACACGTCGCCCCTCCTCCGAACCGGCAACTCGCAGTACGCGCCGGTGCGGCAAGACGTTTCATCGGCAACGGCCGTGCCGTGGTGTCGGGGCGACGCATGTGACTGTGACCAGAACAGTTACGAGTTGATGCGAGAGGCGACGTAACAGGGCATTGTGTCCGGAATCGCGACGTTGTGTACCGAAACCGGACAATTCTGTTCCCGCCGGGGGTGGATTCTGGAGCGTGAACCTAACGAGGCTGGCACGGCGAGCGTTGACGAATTCGTCCATCCGTGTAACGTCTATTCATCTGGCGACTCTTCTGAACGGCCCCACCGAAGAGACGGCCCTGCCAGACAACGTGGCCCCACCGCAGCGCCAAGCCCTCCTCTGGCGGTTGGTATCCATCCGTACCGGAGGTGTCTCATGCGCTGGCGAATTCCACTCGTTCTCGCTCTCGCGCTGTTCGTGGCGGTGAGCTGTGATCACCAACCCGTCGAGCCCACGGCTGACCAGGTCGCGGAGGCGCCGGCGCTCAACTTCATGAATGGACCGGAGGAAGCCGGGGTCGTCGAACGCCGGGATGATATGCTCGGCTTTTGGTGGTGGGAGTACGAGGATCTCGCCATCGAGTTCGTCGACGCCGAGGATCTCGGCGATTACGTCGGCTGGTACGACTGCGGCGGGTCGTCCGATGTCCCCTACTACGACGCGCAGATTGCCGGCGACGTCGAAAAGGCGCGACTTCACCTGGTGGGCCACAAAGACACACCGGTGTACGTATTCCCCGTTGAAGAGCTGATTGAGGCGCTCTACTCGGGGGACCAGGAAGTATTCTGTGAGTACTACGCCACGGGGTGGATCTATGGTGGAGAGGCACGAGTGCGTTGGAACGACAACAACCTGTGGGGCAACCCACAGTACACCAACGTCTGGGGCTTCAGAGCCAATGGCTTCCTGTGGGACAAGGACGAGGTCCGTTACAACTATCACCAGCACGTGAAGCTGTACTACAACCCGCACACGGATGTCTTCGGGGTAACCCACGACCAACTTGCCATCCATTGAATCCAGCCGCAGCCGTCAGCGGCCACGATGCGGAAGCGCCCGGTTCCCGCCGGGCGCTTCTGTGACTCAGGCGGATGTCCAGAGCTTCCGTCAGATCACATCCTCCGGGAAGTTCTCCAGGACGTCCTTGACCTTGTTGAGCCAGAACGCGGCGATCGCGCCGTCCACCACTCTGTGGTCGTAGCTGAGTCCGAAGTACGACATGTGCCGGATGCCGACTACGTCGTTGCCCATCGTGTCCTGCACCACCACCGGCCGCTTTTCGATCACGCCCGTTCCGAGGATCGCGACCTGCGGCTGGTTGATGATCGGCATTCCGAACTGGTTTCCGAACACGCCCACGTTGGTGATCGTGAAGGTCCCGCC
>JAMJQR010000230.1 GCA_023554335.1 Candidatus Benthicola marisminoris | reverse complement strand
AGCGTGTGCCGGTACACCTGGTACCAGCGCAGGGTCTCCGGATCCTGCCGCGTGTAGAACAGCGTTTCGTCGTCCGCCGCCCAGACCAGGTTCGGCGTCACGTCCGGGATGACGTCCTCGAGATACTCGCCCGTCTCCAGGTCCAGGAAGCGAATCGTGTACTTGCGGCGGCCTACATCGTCCGTGGCAAAGGCGAGGATGCGCTGGTTCTCGCTGATCCCGCGCACCCCTACGCTGGCCGAGAAGAACTCGTGGCCCTCCGCCAGCTGGTTCACGTCCACCATCACTTCGGCCGGAGCATCGATGGCTCCCTGACGGCGCTCGTGAATGGGGTATTCCATTCCCTCCTCGAAGCGGGCCTGGTAGTAGTAGTCGCGGAACCGATAGGGGACGGACTGATCGTCCTCCTTGATCCGTCCCACGATCTCCTGGAACAGCGTCTCCTGAAGCTCCTCCGTGTGCGCCATGCCGTCGGCGAGGTAGTCGTTCTCGGCCTCCAGATAGGCGAGGACTTCGGGATCTTCCCTCTCGCGAAGCCAGTAGTACTCATCGATCCTCGTCTGCCCCTGGGTCACGAGCTCCGTCGAGTCCACCCGGGCCACGGGCGCATCGGCCCGCCCCGCCTCGCCCTCCGCACAACCGCCGGCAGAAACCGCGAATCCCATCATCAGGATCAATCCTCCCCAATAGCCCCATCTCACTGCGCGCATCGACCACCTCGTGTCTTGGCGGTTCGCCTTCGCCGCACCGGCAAAAAGTCGGCTTGCATGGTAGCGCCTCACGTCGCACCATGACACCCCTTTAGGGCGGTCCGGGCGGGACCGCGAACCACTCGAGAAGGAAGCTCGATATGAACCATCGGATCGGCGCCCGCATGGTGGCGTTCCTCGCTCTCTCGGTCCTCGGCGTCCCGGGACCTGCGACGTCTCAGCAGGTGATGACACCGGAGCTCCTGTGGAAGCTGCAACGCGTGTCGGCGCCCGCGGTGTCGCCCGACGGAGGTCGCCTCGTGTACGGGGTGCGGACGTACGACGTGAACGCCAACAAGGGCGACACGGACCTGTTCGTCGTCGGAGTCGAGGGCGGATCTCCCCGACAGCTCACGGACATGAAGGGCTCGGAGAGCTCCGCGGCCTGGCGCCCGGACGGCGAATGGATCGGATTCCTTTCCAGCAAGGGCGGCTCGACCCAGCTCTGGGAGGTGAAGGCCGACGGCAAGAAGATGCGTCAGGTCACGGACGTCGAGGGAGGGATCGCCAACTTCCGGTACTCGCCGGACGGCACGCACATCTCGTTCACGGCAGACGTGAAGCTGGATCCTACCGTGAACGACCTGTACCCGGACCTTCCCGAGGCGAACGCGCGCATCATCGACGGGCTGATGTACCGGCACTGGGACAGCTGGCACGACTTCGCCTACAGCCACCTGTTCGTGGCAACCTACAAGGACGGCTGGGTCGGCGAGGCGCGGGACCTGATGAAGGACCAGACGGTCGACACGCCGCTGAACCCGTTTGGAGGCGTGGAGCAGATCGCGTGGGCTCCGGACGGCGGGCGCATCGCCTACACCGCAAAGAGAGCCGCTGGAACGGATTACACGGTCAGCACGAACTCAGACATCTTCGTCGTCGACCTCGAGTCGGGCGAGACGACCAACCTGACCGAAGGCATGATGGGCTACGACGTGGAGCCCGTGTTCTCCCCGGACGGCGGACGGATCGCCTGGTTGAGCATGGAACGTGACGGATACGAGGCCGACCGGAACCGGCTGTTCGTGCATGACTTCGGCGCGGGCACGTCCATCGAGGTGACGGCGGACTACGACAACGATGCCCACGCGCCGACCTGGTCGACCGACGGAGCCTCGATCTACTTCACCAGTGAGTCGTGGGGCACGGTACAGTTGTTCGAGGTGCCGGCGACCGGAGGAACGGTCCGCCAGATCACGGACGGAGTATTCGACTACGTTTCCCTGGACGTGGCGCGGCACGACGATTCACAGGTACTGGTTGCGGCCCGGCGCTCGATGTCCTCGCCCACGGAGATCTACCGGGTTGACGCGGAATCAGGTGAAGCCGATCGGCTCACCTTCGCCAACGAAGAGATCCTGACCGGAGTCGAGCTCGGTCGGGTCGAGAAGCGCATGGTGGAGGCCACGGACGGAGGCGAGATCCTCACGTGGGTGATCTACCCGCCGGGTTTCGACCCCGAGCGGCAATATCCGGCGCTGCTGTACGCACAGGGAGGACCTCAGGGCACGGTCTCCCAGTTCTTCTCGTATCGCTGGAACTTCCAGCTCATGGCGGCGCACGGCTACATCGTGGTGGCGCCGAACCGTCGCGGCGTGCCAAGCTTCGGACAGGAGTGGAAGGAGCAGATCTCGGGCGACTGGGGCGGGCAGGCCATGCAGGACCTCCTGTCGGCCATCGACGCGGTCGCCGCCGAGCCGTACGTGGACGCGAATCGCCTCGGAGCGATCGGGGCGAGCTTCGGAGGCTATACCGTGTACTGGCTCGCCGGCAATCACGAGGGCCGTTTCCGCACCCTGATCGCGCACGCCGGCGTATTCAACCTCGAGAGCATGTACGGGGCTACGGAGGAGATGTTCTTTGTGAACTTCGACCTCGGCGGCGCCTACTGGGATCGGCCGGACAGCTACGAGAAGTTCTCGCCGCACCGTTTCGTGCAGGACTGGGATACGCCGCTCCTGGTGATCCACGGCGAAAAGGACTTTCGCGTTCCGATCGGAGAGGGCATGCAGGCCTTCACTGCAGCGCAGCTCCAGGGCATCGAGAGCCGGTTCCTCTACTTCCCCGAGGAGGGGCACTGGATCCTGTCGCCGCAGAACGGAATTCTGTGGCACCGCGTGTTCTTCGACTGGCTGGGACGGTACCTGCAACCGATCAGCTGAGACCCGCCATCGGCGAAGGGGCGCGGGCTTCGGCTCGCGCCCCATTCTTGCGCAAGTGGGTCAGGAACGCTCTCGGGCGGCGGTGAGGCGAGCCACGATCCGGGTGGCCAGGGCACGCGGAAAGAACCTCGGAAGAACGGTCCCGACGCGGTTGGTCCAGCCGGGTATCACGACGCGCCGACCTCTCATCATGCCCCGATAGCCGGCGCGGGCGACCGAAGCCGCGCTTGCCGTCACCATACGACCGCCGAGCGCGGAGCGCTCCATCCCGGCCCGCTTCTGGAAGCCCGTGACCGTGGGTCCGGGACACAGCGTGGTGACCGTGACCCCGCTTCCCCGCAGCTCTTCGGCCAGGGCCTCGGAGAACGAGAGCACGTAGGCCTTGGTGGCAAAGTAGACGGCCATCCCGGGCCCGGGCTGGAAGGCCGCCGTGGAAGCGACGTTCATGATCCGCCCCCGTCCCCGCTCCACCATCGGGCCGATGAAGAGGTGCGAGAGATGCGTGAGCGCGGCCAGGTTGACCTGCACCATGTCGACCTGGGATGCCGTGTCCCGCGTGGCGAACGGCCCCAGCGTTCCGAATCCCGCGTTGTTGACCAGAATGTCCACGTCGAGGCCATCCGCGACCAGACGCTCCTGGATCCGGTCCGGAGCCCCAGGCTCCGACAGGTCCGCCGGCAGCACGCGAACGTCCACGCCGAAGTCTTCGCGCAGGTCGGCCGCGATCTTTTCCAGCTGCTCCGTGGAACGAGCCACGAGCACGAGATCGTTTCCCGTCCGCGCCAGGACCTTGGCGAGCTCGTACCCGATTCCGCCGGAGGCGCCGGTGACCAGGGCCAGCGGCCGCGAGGTGCTCATCGGAGCGAAGCCCGATCGACCGTGTTTGCATTCGTCCTCGACTTCTGCATCGTCTTGACCTCCGGATAGGACCGAGCGTGAGGCCGACATGGGCCGGCCGTTCCAGGATAGCCTGGAGAGGCGAGAATGGAAGGCCGAGGCCCGGAGCTGGAACTCAGACCTCGGAGTACCGGAAGCAGTCCACCACGTGGTCGTTGACGAGCCCGGCAGCCTGCATGTAGGCGTAGCAGATGGTGGGGCCCACGAAGCGGAACCCGCGCTTCTTGAGGTCGCGGCTCATGGCGCGCGACTCGTCCGTCTCGGCGGGCACTTCAGACAGGGCACGCCAGGCGTTCCGGATCGGCTCTCCTTCGGTGAAGTCCCAGATGTAGGCGTCGAAGGACCCGAACTCCCGCTGCACTTCGAGGAAGGCACGCGCGTTCTCGATCGTGGACCGGACCTTGAGCCGATTGCGAACGATTCCGGGGTTCTCCAGCAACACCGCTATGTCGGCATCGCCGAACTCCGCCACCTGCGCGGGGTCGAACCCGGCGAACGCCTCCCGGTATCCATCGCGCTTGCGGAGGATGGTCTCCCAGGAGAGTCCGGCCTGCGCGCCCTCGAGCGTGATGAACTCGAAGTGTCGCCGGTCGTCGTGGATCGGGTTGCCCCACTCCCGGTCATGGTATTCCCGCATGTCGTCCCGTGTGCCCACCCAGGAGCACCGTGTCGTCATGCCAGGCCCACCAGGCGATCGAGCTCCGACTCGTACTGCTCCATCGACAGGCGCCCATCGATGTAGCGCTGCTGAAGTGCGCGCACCCGCTTCTCGGCCGCGCGCAGCCGCGAGGGTCGGCCGTCGATCGGCAGCGGCCTCGCCGCGGCCTGCGCCTTGAGCGGCCTCGGAGTCCGCTCGTGGCGTCCGCAGATGCAGGCCCGCCCCTGAATCCGTCTGCCCCGACATGCGATCCGGCAGCCGACCCCAACCGCGCAGAAGGACACCATGCAGAAGACCCACGCGCCAAACAGAATCCCGATCATGCTTCCTCAGCCCCGCTTCCGGATGGTTCCGTGGACGACTCTCCCCTGCCCACGTTCTCGATCTCTCTTGCCGCCTTCTCCAGGATCTCCCTGAGGCGGTCCATCGAATCCTGGTCCCCGACGCGCCGGATCGACTGCTCGAAGCTGGCGTGCGCCAGCCTGACGAACGAGCGCGTCACGTCGGTCATCGGCGCGCCGGAGAAGTGCTTCGCGTAGTCCGCGATGCGACGGAGGATCTGCTCGACCCGGTCCTGGTTGCTCTCGAGGAACTCTCTCCCCGCGTCCGTGATCGTGTAGACCTTGCGGCCGTCCGCTTCCTCGCTGCTCACGTAACCGTCGTCTTCCAGCGACTGAAGCGTCGGGTAGACAGATCCCGGGCTGGCCGTGTAGGCTCCGCCGGACGTTTCCTCGAGGGCCCGCATCACCTCGTAGCCGTGCATGGGGCGGTCCCGCAACAGCTCCAGAATCATGTACTTGAGATCGCCGCGGTCGAAGATGCGCCAGCGGAAGTTCGGCTTCCCGAATCCCGTGGCGCCTGGACCGAACATCGAAGACCAGGGGTTGGATCCCTTGTCGAACTTGGCGTGCATTCGCTCTATCCAGTGGCCGGACATCGGCTCGTACGAGTATTACGCGATATATCGACAAGTATAACGTAACGATATATCGAAACTCGTCAAGGGGTAGGCACCAGGGTCCGGTTCCGGGCGAGGCCTACCCCGCCCTGCCGCCGCTCCTCACTGGTACCGAAGCGCCTCCATCGGGTCGGCGCGTACCGCCCGATGTGCCGGGATGTAGCTGGCCAGGAGGGTGACGACGGTGAGCAGCACACCGACCGCCAGGAAGGTGGCGGGATCGGTCGCCGTGACGCCGGTCAGCAGGCTGGACACCGCCCGCGTCAATGCGAGCGAGACGAGGAGGCCTATCACCACGCCGGCGATCGCCAGTGTGACGCCGCGGCGCACGACCATGCGCAGGATATGCGGGCTCTCGGCGCCGAAAGCCATGTACACTCCGATCTCGTGGGTGCGCTGTCTCACGAGGGACGAAATCACCCCGTACAGGCCGACGGACGCCAGAACGAGGGCGACAACCGCGAAGATCCCGGTGAGGATCATGACGAAGCGCGTCGGCCCCTTGGCCTCCCGCACGTACTCGCCCATGGTGCGGACCGCAGCGACCGGCATGTTCGGGTCCAGGGAGGAGACCTGGGCACGAATCGACGGCACCAGGGCGGCCGGATCCTTCTCCGTGCGTACCGCCAACGTGACGTTGAAGAAGGCTCCCTGCAGACGGTACGGGAAATAGATGGTCTCGCGACTCGTGGTGCGCGGGTCCTCCGAGCGCACATCTTCCACCACGCCGACCACCTTGACCCAACTCTGGCGCGGCCCGGTTCCATCGAACGGGGAGATCGCGGCCTGGAGATATCGTCCGACCGGCTCCTCGCCCGGCCAGGCGCGGGCCGCGAGGGCCCGATCCACGACCACGACCTCGGCTGACCCGTCGTTCTCCGACTGCTTGAAGTACCTCCCGGCCAGGAGCCGGAGGCCGAGAGCTTCGAAGTATCCCGGGGTGGCGAAACGGTAGTCGGCTTCCAGGACCCCCCAGTCCTTCTCCTCGGCGTTCTTGACCGAGTAGGGCGAGGTCCAGAACCGGCCGCTCAGCGGAAGCACCTGCACGGCGCCGGCGCTCTTCACTCCCGGAAGAGCCTCGAGCCGCTGCTCGAGCTCGGACACGAACATCGCGCGCCCATCCGGAGTGCCGTAATCCGACTGGAGGCCGGGCATGGTAAGCCTGAAGGTCACCACCCCCTCGGGCTCGAACCCGAGGTCCTGTTGCTGCAGGGCCAGGAACGACCGGAACATCAGACCCGCTCCGATCAGGAGCACCATGGACAGGGCCACCTCGGCCACCACCAGGCTGCTCCTCAGCCGGCGGCGGCGCACATCGGGCGACACCGTACCGCGGTCCTTGAGACAGTCGTTGAGGTCCGGTTTGGAGGCCTGCAGAGCGGGAACGAGGCCGAAGATGACGGCCGCGAGCAGGCTCGCGCCCAAGGTGAACAGCAGGACGGGACCGTCGATCCCGATCGCACCCACGCGCGGAAGGTTGGCCGGTCGAAGCGCGAGCAGGAGATCCACCCCCCACCGCGCGAGAAGCAGGCCCGCCAGGCCGCCGACGAAGGCGAGCAGGATGCTTTCGGTGAGAAGCTGGCGCACGATCCTTCCGCGGGACCCGCCGAGCGCCGCCCGGATGGCCATCTCCTTCTCACGCGAGGCCGCCTGCACCAGCAGCAGGTTGGCCACGTTGGCGCACGCGATCAGGAGCACGAAACCCACGGCCGCGAACAGGGCGAGGAGCACGGTCCGGGCGTGGCCCACGATGTCCGCATGCATCGGTTTCACGTCGATGTAGATCTCGCCGTCGCGGTTGTACGCGAAGTTCTTGCGCTGCCACTCGGCGACCTTGTCGGCCTGCGCCTGCGCTTCGGCCACGCTCACCCCGGGCTTGAGCCTCGCGATCACCCTGCGGTTGGCGTTCGCGCTCGTGCGCGGCTGCTGCCGGTAATCGAATCTCGTCGGGTTCCACACGTCGATTCCGCTCGGCATGCCGGCGTTGGCTGGCATCAGGAGCTCGAAGCCCGCGGGCATGACGCCCACGACCGTGTTGGGGAACTCGTTGAGCCTGAGCGTGGATCCGACGGCATCGGCCGACCCACCGAACCGGCGCATCCAGAGCCCGTGACTGATGACCACGTGATTCACGGGCGGCGGAGCGCCCGGAGCGAACGCGCCTGGCGGGAAGGGCTCTCCATCTTCCACCCGGAAGGTGCGGCCCAGAGCCGCTTCCACGCCAAGCACGTCGAAGAAGTTGGCGGTCACGCCGGCGACCCGAACTTCGATGGGTTCGCCGTCCCCTGTCAGATTTTGCTCGAACGTGCGGTCGGTGGCGGCCACCCCCTGAAACACTTCCGTATGATCCCGTATGTCCATCACATCGGCCGGAGGCATGGGACCATCGTAGAAGTGCGTCGCCTCGATCCGGTGGCGCAGAAGTACCAGTTGCTCGGGATTGTCGTACGGCAGCGGCCTGAGCAGTACCGCGTGAATGACGCTGAAGATGGCGGTGTTGGCTCCGATTCCGAGCGCCAGGGTCAGCACGACCACGGCCGTGTGGCCGGGGTGCTTCAGGAGGGCGCGGAGCCCGAATCTCACGTCCTGTCCCAGTGCGCTCATGTCGAAGTCCACCCGGCGATACCCAGAGAAGCCCGAACATCCGTTGCCAACGGCCTGCGCTGCAACCGGTGTGCCACCGCTTGCCTACCGGCTAACGCGCTGACAAGAAACATTTTACGGAGTTGCACCTCAATCCGGCCAGGTGCCCGGCCTGTCCGGTTGTGGGACGACGTGTTCGGGTCGCGGAACCGGGCGGGCTGCGCCCACCGTCCGGCTACACGGCCTCTCGAAGAGGCGCCGCGATGTCGCCCGGTACCGGGTGGCACAACCGTTCGTAATCGCCGTAGGACATCTCGATCGCGGTGCGGTGGTCGCCGGCATGAAACGCGATGCGCTCCTCTTCCCTCAGCGATTCGTCCACGAACGTCTCCTGACCGTACAGCTCGCCGAACGGTGGCATCGCGCCGAGCTCGCAGTCGGGGTACAGGTCCTGGAACTCCGCCTCGTGCGCGATCTGCACGTCGTCCGTGCCGGTGATTCTGCACAGCTTGTCGACGTCGACTCTGCGAGTGGCCGGAACGACCGCGATCGCCGGCTTTCCGGCAACGAACACCGCTACGGTCTTCGCCCAGTGACGGCCGGGGACGTGACTCGCCGCCGCCTCCTCCTGCGCCGTGAACGCGAGCGCATGGTCGATCACTTCGAACGCAGCGCCGCTCTCCTCGAGAAGCCTCTCGAGCCGGTTCGCCACACTCATGGCTCCCTCCTGGGGTTGATGGGGTCCCTTGGATCCGGAGGGTGGAGGGGGACTCCCGTCCCGGACCCCTGCTATTACACCGCTTGCGGCCCCGGGCTCCCGGCGTCGAGCCGACGCTACCGGCCGGCGGGAACCGACGCGAGGCCGGGCTCGCTCATGAGCGCCTCGATCGCCTCGACCGTTTTGGGCGCGGCTCCCGACAGCACCCGCGGACCGTCCTCGGTGACCAGCACGTCGTCCTCGATCCGCACTCCGATGTTCCACCAGCGCGGGTCCACGTCATCCGCCGGGGCGATGTAGATGCCTGGCTCGACCGTGATCACCGTCCCCGGCCTCAGAGGCCCGTAGGTGCCCGCATCATGCACATCGAGTCCGAGGTAGTGACTCACGCCATGCGGGAAGAACCTGCGCAGGGCCGGCGGCTGCTCGATGATCCCCAGGGCCAGCAGGTGCTCCGCGAGCACGGCCGAAGCGGCGGCGTTCAGATCCTGCATGGTGGCCCCCGGGATGGAGGCGTCAATCGCGGCTTCCTGCGCCTCCAGGACGGCCTCGTAGATCCTCCGTTGCTCCTCGGTGAAGCGTCCGCTCACCGGCACCGTCCTCGTGATGTCCGCCGAGTAGCCCCGATATTCCGCGCCCAGGTCCATGACCACCACGTCGCCTTCTTCCATCCGGCGTCGGTTGGACTCGTAGTGCAGAATGATGGAATTCTCGCCGCTGCCCACGATGCTGGGAAAGCCCGGGTACTCCGCACCCTCGCGGTGAAAGACGTACTCGATGACGGCCTCGATCTCGTACTCCCGCAGGCCCGGCTCGATCGAGCGGAACGCCTCACGCTGGGCCGCGGCCGTGATGTCGATCGCCCGCTGCAGGAAGCGAAGTTCTTCCTCGGTCTTCACTTCCCGGAGGGCC
>JAMJQR010000028.1 GCA_023554335.1 Candidatus Benthicola marisminoris | reverse complement strand
AGCTGGACGGAGTCCGCATGGGTCTCAATGCGGACGAGGACCGAATCGCCCGACCGCACCGTATCGAGCACCACGATCCCCGCTCCCGCCGACGCATGGACGACGATGGTAGCGGGACTCGTGTTCACCAGGGTGACCGGTGTCGTGTGGATAGTTGCTGCAGCATCTGTTACTGCCGGCATCCCGTAGACGAGGAATGGATCATCAGTAATAGCAAGGCTTTGTGGTCGGGGAGTGGACTCCGATTCGATATTTGGCGTGGACAACGAATCTGTTGCCACAGCAACTGATGTGTTGGTATCTGCTCCGCACGCCGCCGCTCCCAGTAGCGCCATGAGAGCCGGGATGCGGCCTAGCCAGCTCATGGCTCCAGTACCAGCTTCCCGAACACCTCGCCGTCTTCCAGCATCTGGTGCGCCTCACGAATTGAGGAGAGCGGCAGGACCTCCCCGATAACGGGGCTGAGGTCACCGGCCGCGACGTGATCCATCACGGCTTCGAATTCGGCCCTCGAGCCCATGGTCGAACCACTGACAGAGATCTGCTTCCAGAACATGTGCCGGATTTCGACGGCGCCGCGCGGCCCGGTCGTGGCGCCGTAGGTCACGAGTCGGCCGAGGCGAGACAGGCAACGAAGGCACTGCTCCCAGGTGGCCTCGCCCACGCTGTCCAACACCAGGTCGACCCCCCGCCCCTCGGTTTCCGCCCGCACCCCGTCCGAGAAGGGCCCTTCGAGGCGGTCGAACACCACGTCCGCCCCTGTTTCACGGGCTCGACGCACGTTCTCGGGGCCGCTGCTCACCGCCAGCACACGCGCTCCCAGCAGGCGCGCGATCTGGATGGCCGCCGTGGACACGCCGCCGGAAGCGCCTGTGATCAGAACGGACTCCCCCGCGGCAAGCCTTCCCCGGTTGGTCAGCGCGCGCCAGGCCGTCTGGTAGGCCAGCGGGGCGGCCGCGGCGACGCGGAAGTCCAGGCTCTCCGGAATTCGGTAAAGATTGCGGGCGGCAACCCGTACTCGCTCGGCGGTCCCGCCGGGTACGTGCTCGCCGAGTATCTTGAACTCGACGCACAACGGATGCTCCCCCCGGTCGCACCACTCGCACTCGCCGCACCACAGCGACGGATTGATGGCCACCCGGTCTCCCACCTCCCACCCCTCCACGCCGGGACCGACTTCCGCCACGACGCCGGCGACATCGGATCCACCGATGTGGGGAAGGTCCAACTCGAGGCCTGGAAGCCCTTTCCGTACCCACAGATCGAGGTGATTCAGCGCCGCCGCGCGAACCTCGACGACCACGCTTCCGCTGGCCGCCACCGGCTCGGGCGCCTCGCCCGTCTCCATCACTTCAGGTCCGCCGTGCTGGCGAAAGAACGCAGCGTACATCGCCTTCCTCCCCCGGGCCGTCCCGAGCCCGTTTCGCGGTCGCCGGCGAAACTAGCGCTCCGCCCGGTGCACCAACACCTCACACGGAGACGGAACGTAGCGGCCGCACCGAGGTAGATCCCACTTGAAACTCGTTCTCAACTGGATTAACTTGCGGCCGTATTCGTTGGAGCTTCGAGACGTAACCAACGGGCCGGACGGGCGAAGGACTCGACCCCTCCGGCCCGTACGATTCATAACCGACATCAAGTCACGGGAGCACACTGGGATGGCTGACCATCTGCTAGAGATTCGCGACCTCCACGCCCGAGTGGAAGGCGAAGACACGGATATCCTGCGCGGCGTCGACCTGGCTGTCCGACCCGGAGAGATGCACGCGCTCATGGGACCGAACGGGTCTGGCAAGAGCACGCTCGCTAAGGCCATCGCCGGTCACCCCGGCTACGAGGTCACGCGCGGCGACATTCTGCTCGACGGAGAGAGCGTGCTGGAGATGGAGCCCGACGAGCGCAGCCGCGCGGGGCTGTTTCTCGCATTCCAGTATCCGGCCGAGATCCCCGGGGTCTCGATCTCCAACTTCCTTCGCACCGCGATGTCGGCGCGGCTCGAGGACGACGAAGAGATGGATATCTTCGCGTTCCAGAAGCGCTTGATGGAGAAGCTGGAGATGCTCAAGGTCGATCCGGCCTTTGCTGCCCGGTACGTGAACGACGGCTTCTCGGGTGGAGAGAAGAAGCGCAACGAGATTCTGCAGCTCGCCATGCTCGAGCCGCGCATGGCCGTGATGGACGAGACGGACAGCGGCCTGGACATCGACGCGCTTCGGATCGTTTCCGAGGGCGTGAACACGATTCGCGATGCCGACAGCGGGATGGGCGTGCTCCTGATCACGCACTACAAGCGGATTCTGAACTACCTCCAGCCGGATCACGTTCACGTGATGCTGAAGGGCCAGATCGCTCATTCAGGCGGACCGGAGCTGGCGGACCGGCTCGAGGAGATGGGCTACGACTGGCTCCACGAGGAGCCTGAGACAGTCACGGTCGGCTGAGCGGGGTCACAAGCGAGAACGGCAGCGGATCGTCCGCCGCCGTAACGGGACGAGAGGGTAAGGCAGGATTAGAACATGCCGCAGAATGAAGCAATCAAGGGTATCGGGCTCGACGAATACAAGTACGGCTTCGTCACCGAAGAGAAGCCCGTATTCAAGGCGAAGAAGGGCCTGAGTGAGGACATCGTACGTCAGATCTCCGCGCACAAGGAAGAGCCGGAGTGGATGCTGGAGTTCCGGCTCAAGGCTCTCGAGATCTTCTACTCCAAGCCGCTTCCGGATTGGGGCGGGGACGTCGCCAGTCTCGACCTGGACGAGATCTACTACTACCTGAAGCCGCAGGATCACATGGAGCGGTCCTGGGATGACGTCCCGGACGAGATCAAAAACACGTTCGAACGACTCGGTATTCCCGAGGCCGAGCGAAAGATCCTCGCCGGCGTCGGAGCCCAGTTCGAGTCCGAGATGGTGTATCACTCGCTGAAGGAGGAGTGGACCGAGCAGGGGATCATCTTCGAGTCCATCGAGGACGGTCTCAAGCTCTACCCTGAGCTCTTCCGGGAGCATTTTGCCACCATCGTCCCACCGCAGGACAACAAGTACGCGGCGCTGAACTCCGCGGTGTGGTCCGGCGGGTCGTTCGTTTACATCCCGAAGGGCGTGAAGGTGGACATCCCGCTCCAGGCCTACTTCCGGGTGAATTCGGAACAGATGGGGCAGTTCGAGCGCACCCTGATCATCGTGGAAGACGAGGCCCAGGCTCACTACATCGAGGGCTGCACGGCGCCCAGCTATACCACCGACTCGTTCCACTCGGGGGTGATCGAGATCATCGTGAAACCGGGAGCGCGATTCCGGTATACCACGATCCAGAACTGGTCGCACAACATGTACAACCTCGTCACACAGCGGGCGATGGTGCATGAGAACGCGAACATGGAATGGGTGGACGGCAACCTCGGCTCCAAGCTCACGATGAAGTACCCCTCGTGCTACCTGGTGGGTGAAGGAGCGCACGGGGAGATCCTCTCCATCGCGTACGCCAGCGACGGCCAGCACCAGGACACGGGCGGCAAGGTGGTGCATGCGGCACCCCGCACCACGTCGCAGATCGTGTCGAAGTCGATCTCGAAGGGAACCGGCAGGTCGTCGTATCGAGGGCTGTGCAAGGTGTACGATGGCGCGGTGGGCTCGAAGTCCAACGTGGAGTGCGACGCGCTGCTGCTGGATGAGACGTCGCGCACGGACACGTATCCGTACATCGAAATCGACGAGAACCTCTCGACCATCGGCCACGAGGCGTCGGTCTCCAAGGTCGGGGAGGAGCAGCTCTTCTACCTGATGAGCCGCGGGCTGTCG
>JAMJQR010000229.1 GCA_023554335.1 Candidatus Benthicola marisminoris | reverse complement strand
CCGTGATCCACGGTTCCCGCCAGGACGTAGGTGATCGTCTCGATCCCGCGGTGCGGGTGCCACGGAAACCCCGCCGCGTAGGCCGAAGGGTCTTCGTTTCGAAAGTCGTCGAACAGCAGGAACGGATCGAACTCCTCGGTCGCGCCGAAGCCGAACGCCCGGCGCAGGTGCACCCCGGCGCCCTCCAGCACCGGCTGCGACTGTACGATTCTCTTGATCGGTCTAATGGACACTTGAATCTCCGGTCTGGTGTTTGATGCTCACACCATACTAAACAACTCGTGGTTCCCGGCGGTCCTTCCCGGGGAGACGCTCCGTTACACCTGTGCGCCGATCGAGTTGCGGGGGCGGAGACCGCCCGACATGATCCCGCGAGGAGACAGGCACATGGGCTCAGGCTTCACCAACGTGTACGACGACGACCGACGGGCGGAGTCTTACGCGGATCTCGAATTCCCGGGCACGTACTGGCTCGCGTTCCGCGACATACCGGCGCTGATCGAGGGGCACGTCACCGGGACACGTGCGCTCGATTTCGGCTGCGGTACGGGGCGCTCGACGCGGTTCCTGCGCGATCTCGGTTTCGACGCAGTCGGCGTGGACATCGCGGAGAGCATGCTGGCCAGGGCCCGCGAGCTCGATCCGGACGGCGAGTATCTCAAGGTACCGGACGGGGAGTTCCCCGGGCTGACGCCGGGGTCGTTCGACCTCATCCTATCGACCTTCACCTTCGACAACATCCCCGACTTCGAGCAGAAAGTCGGTCTCTTCACGGCCCTGCGCCGACTCCTGGCACCGCGGGGCCGGCTGGTGAACCTGGTGTCGTCGCCCGCGATCTACCTGAACGAATGGGCATCGTTTTCGACCCGAGACTTTCCGGAGAACCGCGACGCCCGGGACGGCGATACGGTGCGCATCGTGATGCTCGACGTGTCGGACAGCCGGCCGGTTGAGGATGTGCTGTGCACGCCCGAGGCGTACCATGATGCCTACGAGCGGGCCGGCCTCGGAGTCCTCCAGCAGCATCGCCCGCTGGGCCGGCCGGAAGAACCGTTCGAGTGGGTGAGTGAGACCGAGGTCTCGCCCTGGGTCATCTACGTCCTGGAGAGGGCCGGCTAGCATGCGAATCGTCGATGGAAAGTGGGCAGGCCGCGACCTGGTATCGCCGGGCTCTCGAATCAGGCCCACGGCTGAAGAGGTCAGGGGGCGCTGGCTGGACCTGCTCGAGGGCTCCCTCAAGGGCGCGCGGGTGCTCGACCTGTTCGCCGGATCCGGAGCCCTCGGACTCGAGGCGCTATCCCGCGGGGCGGCGTCGGTGGACTTCGTCGAGAACGGAGGCGCCAGCCTTCACTCACTGAAGGCGAACGTCGCGGGACTCAACGCCCGCAAGAAATCCCGCATCTTCAAGCGGGACGCCATCCCGTTCGTCGAGGCCCTGGAGGAGGGGGCCTACGACATCGCCTTCGCGGATCCCCCGTACGGGTCGCGGAAGCTGGATCGGGTGGTGAGCTACTGGCAGCAGGTGCCGTTCGCGACGATCCTCGGCGTCGAACACCAGCGGGAGCACCGGCTGGAGGGCAAGGCGAAGCGGTACGACTTCCCTGGAGACACCCGGGTCACGCTGTTCACCGCTCCGAGACGGAGACCGTGATGAAAGAGATCATGTCTGCAGGGTTCGCGGCCCTCGTCCTGGCGGCGTGCACCGGCGGCGAAACGGATCGGAGCGTGCCGGAGTCGAGCGAGGCACCGGCGGCGGCGCAGGGCGGAGCCATCACTCTCGCGGCGACTCCCCCCATGGGATTCAACACGTGGAACCGCTTCGGCTGCGACGTGAGCGAGACGCTGGTGCGAGGGATCGCGGACGCCATGGTCGAGAGTGGCATGCGCGAGGTCGGCTACGAGTACGTGGTCATTGACGACTGCTGGCAGGTGGACCGCGGACCAGACGGGATCATCGTGCCGGATCCGGACCGATTTCCGTCCGGGATGAAGGCCGTGGCCGACTACGTGCACGAGCGGGGCCTGAAGTTCGGCCTGTACACGGACGCCGGCCCGAAGACGTGCGAAGGCCGACCCGGGTCCCTCGGTTACGAGGAAGTGGACGCGAGGACGTACGCCGACTGGGGCGTGGACTACGTGAAGGTGGACTGGTGCCACTCGGACTCGCTCAGCGCTCCCGTGCAGTACGCCAAGTTCAGGGAGGCCTTCGACGCCACCGGCCGGGACATGGTCCTCAGCATCTGCGAGTGGGGACGCAACCGGCCGTGGGAGTGGGCCGGCGAGATCGGGCAGTTGTGGCGTACCACGGCCGACATTCGGGACAACTGGGACAGCGTGCTGTGGATTCTCGAGGCCAACAACCGGCACCACGAAGCGGCGGGCCCGGGCCACTGGAACGACCCCGACATGCTGGAAGTCGGCAACGGCGGCATGACGGTGGAGGAATACCGGTCTCACTTCTCCTTGTGGGCGATGATGGCGGCGCCCCTGATCGCCGGGAACGACCTGCGCGACATGTCGGACGAGATCCGCGACATCCTTACGAACGAGGAAGTGATCGCGGTGGACCAGGATCCGCTCGGCGTGCAGGGCCGGATCGTGCTGGACCGGGGCTACGGGGCGCAGGTGTGGGCGAAGCCGTTGGCCGACGGGTCCGTGGCCGTGGCCCTGTTCAACCAGCGCGACGGGGAGATGGACGGCTCGGTGTCATGGCACGAGATTGGACTCGACCCCGGCCCGGCCAACGTCCGTGACCTGTGGACCGGAGAGGAATTCCAGCACCTGGACGACGGTACCATAGCGACGAGGTTGCGCCGACCCATGCCGGGCCACGGCGTGGTCATGCTGCGGGTGACGCCGGCGGGGTAGCCAGCAGGCGACGCGCGATCGTGGCTTGTCGACCCGGTACATAAGAGTAGCTTGATACTGGTAGTCAGGCCCGCCAGCTTCCCCCTCCTGACGTGCCCTTCCTGAGACGGAGGAGGGTCCCGATGTCCGCGCACATCCTGCACATCAACTTCCGACTGAACGTTCCTCGCGCCGAGTACGAGGAGATCGCGTCCTCGCTGGCGGGAGAGTTCGCCAGCCTGCCCGGTCTCGTCTGGAAGGTGTGGCTGATGAACGAGGCCGAGGGCGAGGCCGGTGGCACCTACCTGTTCCAAGATGAGGCTGCTCTGAAAGCCTATCTGGATGGTCCCCTGGCGGCGGCCGTGATGGCGCATCCGGCCCTTTCGGATATCTCAGCCCAGCCGTACGAGGTCATGGAAGACTGCACGGCGGTGACGAGAGGGCCTGTTTGACAGTGTAGATCTGGACGCTGCTCCACCCATGGGAGGTGAAGCCATGAGGACTCGAGTTGGCTACGCCGTCTGCCTCGCGGCCGCCGGTCTGGTTTGCTTTACGGATCTGGGGGCCCAGGAGCCGACCGGTCTGAGGCAACTCACCCGAGACCCGGCCCAGGACGGCTTTCCGCAGTGGTCGCCGGACGGAACGTCTATCGTATTCTCGCGCTATGGAGGCGAAGGAGCTCCGGAGAGAAACGGTCTGTGGTTGATCTCCCCGGACGGGGGTGAGCCGCTGCGGCTCACCAGCAAGCTGGGCGAGCATCCCCACTGGTCCCCCAACGGGCACTACATCGCTTTCGACGGCGACTTCGGCAACACCATACAGCTGGTAGCGGCAACCGGCGGGACTCCGATTCGTATCGTCCCTGAGTCGATTCCTGTGTCTCGCGGCGGACAACCCAAGTGGTCTCCGGATGGTTCGCGCGTCGCTTTCAAGGCAGGGGCGGACTTGTGGGTGCTGGACCTTTCCACCGGCCACCTCGACAGGATCTACAGCGAGGAAGGCAATCTCCCCATCCCGACCTGCTGGTCCCCCGACGGCGAGGAGATCTACGTCTTCATGCGGGAGGCGGAGAGCCGGAGCTCTTCCATCTGGGTGATCTCGGTCGACGGGGATGACCACCGTCAACTGACAACCGATGCAGACGGCGTGTTCCGCTATGCAGACCTGTCCCCGGACGGCTCTCTGCTGGCCGTGGTTCGGTGTGAGGGTCGTCGCGACTGCGACATATGGGCCATGCCGTCGGCCGGCGGCGGCAGGGTGCA
>JAMJQR010000228.1 GCA_023554335.1 Candidatus Benthicola marisminoris | reverse complement strand
CGCGATCTCATCACCGGTATCAGCACCAGCCACTCGCTTCGTCATCCAGCCCTCTGGATGCTGATCGCGGCTCTGGCGGCGCTGACGCTCTTTGCGCTGTTCCGGTATCGTCGGCGCGTCGGGGCACCTGCTCAGCCTGACTGAGCCCGTTCGCGCGGATGCCCGCGAAGATCAGTCGTAGACAGCCACTTCGTAATCGACGATCCCGGTGCACAGATTGGTCGGCGGCAGGCTCGCATCTGGCCCCGAGTAGTTGATGCGCACGTAGCCTCCGTTGAGCGCCGCCCGAGTCGGATCCCCGTCCTCGTAGACCTTAGCTCCGTCGCCTCTCCCCGTAGTGATGAAGAAGTCTCCCGTCGTGAGGTTCACAACCGTGTTGCCAGGACTTCTTCCGTTCTTGCTCGGCTTTTCGATCAGCACTTCCAGCTCGCCGCCCAGCCACTGAGCGGCGTCGTCGAGGCCGAGGGCCTGAAACAGCCGAAGGTCGCCCTTCAGGTCCCTTCGATCAGGCGGTATGCATACCTGCTCGGCAAGCGCAGGGTCCGCTATGAGGGCAGCGAGCTCGTGAGCGAAATCGATGTTGAGTAGGTAGTCGCCGTTAGCCCGGATCTGGTCGTTGAGCACTCCACCCTTGAGCGGCTGCGCGCCGGCCGTCAGGTCAGGCACCCCGTCATTCGGCTCCGAGGAATCCGCGGTGAGGATCGTGAACGCACTCGAGAACTCGACCAGGCTCTGATTCTGCTTGACCGTGAACTTCTCGCTTCCGATCCCCCGACGGCGTCCCTTACCCTTGCCAATGACGACCTCGACATCGTAGAGCAGGTCCGCCGCCGCGTCTGACGCGATCGAAATGGTCGCATCGATCTGTGTGGGGCTGACGCACTGCGAGGCATCGGTCGCGATCGACGAAGAGCTCACTCCGTCGAGCAGCCAGTTCACGTCGCAGGCCTCGCCGGGTTCGCCGAAGTCCGTACCCGTGATGACCACGTCGATGGTCTGACTCTGCTCGCCGGATGACGGCTGCACGTATTGCGGATCGGGTGGCGGAAGATCGGCCGGCGCATCTCCCGGATCCGTGCCGCCCTTCTTGTACAGGGCTTCCGCAGCCTCAGGTGCAGTCCTGTCTGGCCCGGTCGGTGCGGAACAGCCGATCCAGGTGACGAGGAAGGCGAATCCGACGAGTGTGAGGGATCTCGCTAGAAAGGCTCGGGCATTCATGGTTCCTCCCACTGCGTGCGCCGGTCCAATCGATCGACGGACCGGAATGTGCTCCCAAGAATCTAGTCGGCCTGGGAGCGCAGTCCTGACTCCCAACTCGCGCCACCGGTCAGCCGATATGCCGCCCAGTAGTAGGGAGCCGAATACTCGTCGTCAGAGATGAGTGTGCGCTGGGCGCGAACCAGCGCTACTTGCGGTGCACTGTCCTCCAGGGCTCGGTAGAAGGCTCGGGCGAACACGGCGCTACCGAGATCTTCCACCCGCCACAGCGTCGCGATCACGTTGGCCGCGCCGCTGAGAAGAAAGGCCTTGGCGAGGGTGGCGTAGTCCTCTCCTTCGTTGAATTCCGTAGCCCATGACGGACCCAGGGCCGTTTCACATCCCGAGAGGTACACGAGATCGGCAGCTACTTCGATGCCCAGAACTTCGTGGATCTCAAGGCGTCCGTCATCCTGGCTGGTGTCGCCGCCGCGCCGCATTTCCAAACGTGAGAACATGGGACTCTTAGGGTTCATGACGCCGTGCGTCGCCACGTGCACCATTCCACCCCGGGCCAGCGAGGCCCGCAGTCGGCCCTCCGTGGCCTTCGGTCCAATGGCGACCAGCGCAGAAGGGGCTACCTCGGATAACCAATCCGCTTCGTCCGCAGAGGCCGGGAGCTGCTCCGGGAACGGCACGAAGACCTGGACTGCGTCGCGGGCCGGGGGAGCTCGCCCCTGGCGTGCAGTTCGCGCGAACAAGAGGGACGCGGCCGAGGAGGCGTGCGCCACGGCGAGCGACTCGGCGAGATACGGCCCTTTCACACCTCTCCTGAGCGCACCGAAAGGCAGGTAGCTGAGGACTCCGTGCGGGATCACGATCAACCTCGAAGCACTCTGAAGCTCATCTGCGAAAGCCGGGCGGATCAGCACGTCGAACAGGCCGGCCAGTACCTGGTCTCGAATCGCGGAGTCGCCCGTGGGGCTACCGATCAAGTCGCGCGCCACGCGTACTCGCGTACGAAGACTCGTCTCAGCAATCTGTGCTTCTACCACCGAGACGGTCTCGCGGGTCAACCGGAAGATGAGCACCCGGTCCCCGGCGACCAGGTACTCGAGAACGACCTCGCCGGGCCCCAGCGCTGCCTGGACCTCGCTGGGTTCGACGGGGAACACGCCCTCAGCAACGGACCGGGCGGCGTGCTCCTCGCTCAGCTGGATCAGTAGATCTTCATAGCGATGTCGGGCGTCCCGGAGCTCCTCCTCCATTCCCAAAGCGGTCGGCTGATCGACCTCGGCTTGTGGAAGGGAGCGAATCGAGTCGAGCGCGACGGTCAACCAGTCAATCTGCCTCAGCAACCGCTCCGCTTCAGCTGGGACGCCGGTTTTCGACGCGCGCTCGTATGCCCCGCGCGCTCGCAGGGCGTCGGAGACCTGAAACGCCTCCTGTACGTTGCCGCTCCTCACGAGCGCGAGAGTCAGATCAGTGTAGGTTGCATGGCGGGCGCTGGCGTAGGAACTCCTTAGCGGGCCCGATCCCAACTTGGAGCGCACCCGCTCGATCGCATCGAGCGCCTCGCGACCCGCCGCAACGGCGGAGTCCACGGCGGCCAAGGCGAGAAAGGCCCCGGCTCGCAGGTTCCAGACCTCCCACTGTGAAGCGTGACCCCGCTCGTCCACGGCAAGCAGGAGGCGTTCCGTCGTCGCCAGCGTCTCGTCATGGTGCCCCCGCAAGTCGGCAATCCGGGCGTCCGTCAGGCCGAGGGCCGTCTCCGTCAACGGAGTGGCGAAGTCGCGGGCCAGGGCGCGGGCCTCCGCAAGCCAGAGTTCCGACCCGGTCGTATCCCCCGTCGCTGCGCGCAGCTCCGCCAACAACAGAAGGTCCCTGAACTCCTCCAGGGCCGCCCCGGAGGCGCGGTGAAGATCGAGCGCTTGGCGAGCCCTGGCGTCCGCGAGCCCGGGATCTCCTACGAGCGCCAAGAGCCCGGCCTCGTGGCGCGCATCGATGCCGGCATAGACGTCATCGCCGATGGCCTCGTTGATCGCGCGAGCCTCCGCCAGGAACCGTAGAGCGCGCTCGTTGTCGCCCGCCGAGGAGTAGAGCTCAGCCAGGAGCTCAAGGTTCTGCGCCTCGCTGTCCGGGTAGTCGAGACTTCGAGCGAGTGAGAGTGCGGAGTCGTAGGCCGCGTGAGCACGGCTGAAGTCGCCCATATCCCGATACGCGGTGCCGAGCTGGCTCAGGGCGTTCTCTTCTCCCGTTCCGTACCCGATGGATCGATAGAGACCGAGCGCGTCATGTAGCTGTGACACGGCGGCGTGGGGGTCACCTTCGAGCACGTCGAGCATGGCCAGGTTGGTGAGGGCGTTGGCCTCGAGGCGCTGGTGCCCGGCAGCTCGGCTAAGCGCGGCTTGCTCGCGGAGGTTCCTGCGCGCCGCCACGAAGTCCCCGAACTCCATCTGGACTAGGCCCAGATTACCGAGGACCTTGGTCAGCGTCTCTTCGTCGCCCGAGGCCCGCGAGTGGTCGAGAGCGAGGTCATAGAGCTCCGCTGCGTCGGCGAGGCGGCCGTCGTACCACGCCGTCAGGCCGAGCGCATTGTAGGACTCTGCGAGCTGCTCGGAGAGACCTTCGCGCAGTTTCAGGGCAAGGGCTTCTTCACCAAGGCGCCTGGCTTCCTCCAGCTCCCAGCGACGCCATGCTCCGAGACCCAGCCATGTCAGCGCCCGGGCTCGAGCGGCATCCACCCCACCGTCGGCCGTGAGACGCAGGACCCGGTTGAAGAGGGCGCGAGCGCTGTCTACATCGCCCGCCAGGTGGAGCTCCTCGCCCTGGGCCAGAAGGTCGGCCAGTGTCCCAAGCGGTGCGGTTGAAGAGTCGGGAGGAGCGCGAGCGGCCGTAGCTTCGGCTTCAGCCGCGGAGTCGAGACCGTCGGGCGATGGCTCGCAGCCAAAAACGGGCACGCCGAGCACTAGCAGTGCCGCCACCCTCAATACGGCGCCTGCCGCCGGCCGCCGCATCGCTATTCGACCTTGAACGTCTGGGCGCGCGTCGTGGCTGTGCGCCCATCCGGCAATCGAGCGTCCACGTACCAGAAATACTGGCCCGCGCTGACTTTACCCGCCGGTATCGAGAGGAGCGTGTCCCGCGTGGAGTCCTGCCATATGAGATCACCGTTGGCGTCGGTCAGCGTCACGCGGTACAGAGCGGAAGGAGAGGCCGCTCTCCACTCGAGCGTCAACCCGGTCTGCTCGAGCACTTCGCCGGCGACGGGCCTTACCGGGTCGAACTCAACCAAGGCGTCCACGTCGGCGCCCGGGCCCTCGCGTTGAACCGGGACCGCAGTAGGGGACGCTCTGTCCTCGAGCGGAGTCAGATACAGCAGGCCGCCGATCGCGGCTGCCGCGAGTCCGGCGGCTATCCATGCAATCCGCCACGACATGCCCTGGTCATGCGGCTGTACGCTCAGCCCAGGCGTCCCGTCGAGCTCGAAGCTCTCGCGGACCGCAGCTGCGAGGCGCACTTCATCCCTGCAGTCGGCACATGTCACCAGATGCTCTTCGAACTTGCCGAGCTCGGGCTCCCGCAGGGTCCCGGCCAGGTAACGCTCTACGGCCCCAGACATCCCCCACTCTCCGCAGCTGAAGTCTTCCATCACTCTCCGACCTCTCCTGGGTCTCTCTTCTCAGTCGGCGAATCGATGGCTTCCTGACCTTCCGGCTCGAGTGAACGGAATGCGGTCCGCAGCCTGGCCAGCGCCCTCGACTTCCGCTTCCAGACGCGCGGTGCGGGCTCCCCGTTCCGCTCCGCGATCGTCTTCGGCGAGAGCCCTTCGAAGTAACACTGACGCAGGATCTCCCGATCGCCCTGGGACAGGCACCCGAGAGCCACTCTGACCTGACGCCGATCCTCTTCGGTCAGCAAGTCACGCAGCGGATTACCGGAGTCCCGGGAAAGCTCCAACTGTGGTGCGGAGCCTAGGCTTATGGCGCCTCGAGTGGAACGGTAGTGGTCTGCAATGACGTTACGCGCGATGGCGCGGACGTATGCGGGAAGTCGCGAGAGGTCTTCCAGCCGTCCTCTGTCCAGGGCTTCCAGGGCTCGCACCAGCGTCTCCTGAGCCACGTCCTCCGCCAGGTGCGGATCGGCCAGCCGCCTAAGGGCTATGATGCGAACGCTCTCCACGAGACCGCTCGTCTCTTCTTCG
>JAMJQR010000227.1 GCA_023554335.1 Candidatus Benthicola marisminoris | reverse complement strand
CTCATCGGCACGCCGTGGCTGGCGTTTCGGCTGCTCGGGAAGGCGCACCACGGGGACGAGGGCGGGTCCGGCTACGTGCTCGAGGAGACACGGATCTACAAGGCCTACCGCTGGCTCCTGGAGCCACTGCTCGAGAAGCCGGTGCGGCTCGTCGCCGCGCTGGGCGTCGTGGTCCTGCTGCTTGTCGGAGCGACGGGCCTGTTCTTCACCCGAACGGTCATGGTGAAGATGCTGCCGTTCGACGATAAGAACGAGATTCAGGTCATCCTCGACCTGCCGGAAGGCTCGACGCTGGAGACGAGTTCGGCCCTGGCGCTGGACGTGGCTCGGGGACTGGAGGCGGTGGAAGAAATCAAGGACGTGCAGGTGTATGCGGGCATCGCTGCCCCGTTCAACTTCAACGGGATGATCAGACACTACTATCTGCGCCGTGGTAATAACGTTGCAGATATTCAGGTGAACCTGGTTGATAAATCAGAACGGCGGGCAAAGAGCCACGACGTGGCCAAGTCCGTCCGCCCGATCGTGGACTCGCTGGTGGCGGCCTCGGGCACGGCCGCTCGGGCCAAGGTGGTCGAGGTCCCGCCCGGCCCGCCCGTCCTTTCGACGCTGGTGGCCGAGATCTACGGCCCGGACGAGGCTGCTCAGCGCGCCGTGGCCGAGCAGGTCATGGCTCGCTTCGCCGAGCACCCGAGCGTCGTCGACATCGACTGGTCCCTGATCGACGAGCAGGAGGAGCTCCGTCTCTCGGTGGACGAGGAGAAGGCGGCCCTGTCCGGGGTGGCCAAGGAGCAGGTCGTGCACGCGCTGGCGATCGGGGTCGGCGGTACGGTGGCCACCGAGCTCTCGGCTCCACAGGAGCGGGCTCCGATCCCGGTCCGGGTGCGCCTTCCGGAGGAGGCGAGGTCGGGCTCCGACCGGATCGCGGCGATACACGTGGCGTCGCGTCTCGGTGCGATGGTCCCCGTGGGCCAGCTCGTCGAGACCGAGGTCGGCAGCGTCCCGCAGCCCATCGATCGCAAAAACGGGCAGAGGGTGGTCTACGTCACGGCCGAGGTCGCAGGGTCGGAAGAAAGCCCAGTGTACGCGATCCTCGACCTGAAGAAGGAAGTCGCCGAGATCGATCTCCCGTCGGGCGCGAAGCTGGGGCAGCTGTACGCCCGCCAGCCGGGGGCCGTCGAGCAGCCGGTGATGAAGTGGGACGGTGAGTGGCAGGTGACCTACGAGGTCTTCCGCGACCTCGGGATCGCGTTTGCGGGGGCCCTGCTGCTGATCTACGGCCTGCTCGTGGCGTGGTTCGGCAGCTTCATCACTCCGCTCGTGATGATGACGGCCATCCCGCTGACGCTGGTCGGGATCGCTCCGGGCCACCTGTTTTTCGGCGCCTTCTTCACCGCGACGTCGATGATCGGGATGATCGCGCTGGCCGGAATCATGGTGAGAAACGGGATCCTCTTGATCGACTACCTGGAGGCGCGCCTGGAAGCGGGGATTCCCCTGAAACAGGCGGTGATCGAGGCCGGCGCCGTGCGAACGCGCCCGATCGCCCTCACCGCGGGAACCGTCATCATCGGAGCGATCGTGATCCTGTTCGATCCCATTTTCGAAGGGCTGGCGGTGGCTCTGATCACGGGCTCGCTGGCGTCCACGCTACTGACGCTGGTCGTCGTGCCGGGAATCTACTTCCTGCTCCGGCGGGAGAAGCCGGCCGCGGTAGCTCCGGAAGCGCCCATGGATACGGCCCAGCCCGGCACGGCCGGCGCGTGATCGACCCACTCGCACCCGACGACAGAGGGCCCGGTCCGGGTCCAAGCCGAACGAGAGGAAGACCCATGAAGCTGGTGATGCTGACGTACCTCGAGGGAGACGAGAAATGCGTGGATCGTCTGCTCGACGAGCTGCAGGTCCAGGCGTTCAGCCGCATGCCGGTCGAGGGTCACGGCCCCTCCGGCTCGTCCGGCTGGTACGGCGCTGGAGCGCCTTACCGGTCCGGCCTGATTCTGGTGTTCACGGAGGATGAGAAGGCGACCGCGATCCTGGCCGGTGTGCAGGCCTGCACGGCGGTCGAGGACCCGAGTCACCCCATCCGTGCCTTTCTCATGGGCGTGGAGGATGCGGCTGCATGCGGATGCGATCGTCCGGAGGCCGCGGGCTGATCCGGTTCAACCAACAACGGACGACCTCGGGCGCGAGCCGGGGCACACGAAAGGAAGACATTCATGACGTTGGACCGCAAGATACGGATCATCGCCGGGACCCTGCTGCTGGTCAGCCTCGCGCTGGCGCAGTGGGTGAGTCCGTGGTGGCTCCTGTTCACGCTCTTCATCGGCCTCAACCTGCTCCAGTCGGGTCTCACCGGCTGGTGCCTGATGGAGGACATCCTGCGCTGGACCGGAATTCACCGGGAAAGCTGAGGCCCGAGGCCGTCCCCGCGGGCGAAGCTCGGGGTTTTCAATCGGGCCTTTCCTCCGTACTTTGCGCCGCTTATGAACGGAGTCGGCACTGGGCCGACTGCCGAAGAAGGGCACCCGGCTGGAGGACTGGCCCGTTTCCATGAAGAACATCAGAAACAGACTCCTGGTCATACTGGGACTGATCATCGTCAGCGTGTACGCGCTGGTTCCAAAGACGGGACCCACCGGCGAGAAGGTTCCCTCGATCAACCTCGGCCTCGACCTGCAGGGCGGTATGCACCTGGCGGTGGAGGTGGACGATCCCGACAACACGCTGACGGACGAGGCACGCGCTGATGCGTTGGAGCGCACCCTGACCACGATCCGAAACCGGATCGACGAGTTCGGTGTGCGTGAGCCCACGATCCAGCGGGTCGGGAACGAGCGGATCATCGTGGAGCTGGCGGGCATCGATGATCCCGAGCGAGCCATGGCCATCGTGGAGCGGACGGCCTTCCTGGAGTTCAAGCTCGTCCGGGAGGACGACAATTTCCGGAACGCGCTTCCGCGGATCGATCGCGGCATCGTCCAGGAACTTGGCGCCGAGAACCTCCGCGGCGTGGCCATGGAGGAAGCTTCGGCCGAGGAGCCGGCGCAGGCGCTGAGCGACATTCTGGGCACGGAAGCCGAGGCGGGTGACTCGGCGGCCGCGGCGGCCGACTCCGCCGACCAGGCTGCGGCGACGGACGCGACAGCCGACACCGCGGCGGCCGATGGGACCCCTCCCGTCGAGCAGGAGCAGGCCGAGCCGAATCTGAGGCCGCTGACGGGGCTTCTCCTCGAGGGCCCCCAACCGGGAATCATGCTCGTCGCCGAAGAGGAAGTGCCGACCGTGGAGCGGTATCTCGCCACCGAGGCACTGCAGAATGCTCTTCCGCGCAACACGGAGCTGAGATGGGGAGCGGCACCGACCTCTGCGGGCGGAGGGGCGTACCGCGAGCTCTACGTGCTGGAGTCCGACCCGATTCTGACCGGCGACCTTCTGCAGGACGCCGGTCCGGCGGCGCGCGACCCGCAGTTCAACCAGCCCTACGTGCCGTTCGAGACCACCCGCCGCGGCGCGCGAGTGTTCCAGCGGGGCACTGCACCCAACGTGGGCCGCTTCATGGCCATCGTTCTGGACGGGCGGGTGCAGAGCGCCCCGGTGATCCGGCAGACACTCAGCCGGCGGGCCCAGATCGAGATGGGCGGCGGGTCCAGCTTCCAGGAAGCCCAGGACCTCGCCCTGGTCCTGAGGGCCGGTGCGCTGCCAATGCCGATCAAGGTGGTCGAGAGGCACTCGGTCAGCGCCTCCCTCGGGGCGGACTCGATCCGCCAGGGTAGGAACGCGTTCATCATCGGTATCATCGGGGTGGTGATTCTGATGATGTGGTACTATCGGGTGGCCGGCGTCATGGCGGTAGCGGCGCTCTGTGTCTACGTGCTCTTTGTTCTGGGCGGTCTGGCGGGCCTGGGGGCCACGCTCACGCTGCCTGGCATTGCCGGCCTGATCCTGTCGATCGGGATGGCGGTGGATGCCAACGTGCTCATCTTCGAGCGAATACGTGAGGAATCGGATGCCGGAAAGACTCCGCGAACGGCCGTGGACGCCGGTTTCGCGCAGGCGCTGTCGGCGATCGTGGATGCCAACCTCACGACGCTGATCACGGCCGCGATCCTCTACCAGTTCGGCACGGGCCCGATCCGCGGATTCGCTGTCACGCTGGTGATCGGAATCATCGCCTCGTTCTTCACGGCGCTGTACGTGACGCGGACGTTCTTCCTCATGTATCTCGAGCGGCGTTCGCCGACCGAGCCCCTGAGCATCTGAGACGGCCTGGATATGAGATTCTTCCGAGACGCGAACTACGACTTCCTGTCCCTGCGGAGGCGCGCGTACGTGCTGTCCGCGGCCATGCTGCTGGCGGGCATCATCTCCCTCGTGCTGGCCGGCGGGCCGCGTTACGGCGTAGACTTCACGGGGGGAACCCTGCTCCAGATCGAGTTCATGGAAGAGACGACCGTCTCCGACCTGCGCGCGGTGCTTTCGACGGGAGGCCTCGAGAACGCACAGATCCAGCAGTTCGGGGACTCGAACGAGTTCCTCGTGCGCACGCAGGACTTCGAGGGGATCGTCGAGACGGTGAGCGGCCTGCTGAACGAGACGTACGGGTCGGACGGGTACAGCATGAGCACCGATGCGGTCGGTCCGAAGGTGGGCTCCGAGCTCCAGCGCAAGGCCTTGATCGCCATCCTCATGTCCTTCGGCCTCACCCTGGTGTACCTGGCGTTCCGTTTCGAGTGGCGGTTCGGCTTTGCGGCGATCGTGGCGACGTTTCACGACATCACAATCACGTTCGGGTTCATCTCCCTGTCGGGCATCGAGATCACGCTCGCCACCGTGGCGGCCATCCTCACGATCCTAGGGTACTCGCTGAACGACACGATCGTGGTGTTCGACCGGATCCGTGAGAACCTCAAGAAGCGGCGCAAGGACGACTATAAGGACATCGTAAACGCCAGCATCAACGAGACCCTGCCGCGCACGGTTCTCACGAGTGGCACGACCCTCGCGACTTTGCTGGCTCTGTTCATCCTGGGCGGCTCGGTCGTGCGGCCGTTCGCCCTCGTGCTCATCCTCGGCGTCCTGATCGGTACGTACTCATCCATCTTCGTTGCGTCGCCCGTGCTGCTGGAGATCGAGGAGCGGTCGAAGCGCAAGGAAAAGCCGGGACGCGGCTGATCCAAACGGCGGGCCGGTGAAGCTCTTCGACAGCCACCTGCACCTGTCCGACGGCGCGTTCGCGGACGATCGGGACGAGACGATCGCTCGCGCCCGCGAGGCGGGCGTGCGGGGTATGGTCACGATCGCATCCGATCCGACGGACGCTCGCGAGGCCGTCCGAATCGCGAACACGCATTCCGATATCTGGGCCACCGCCGGTCTCCATCCCCACGAGGCGCACGAGTACTCCGGGGCGCGGCTGGCCGAGATAAGGTCCCTTGCGTCGGAGCAGGCTGTGGTCGCGATCGGAGAGACGGGACTGGACTTCCACTACGATCATTCGCCGCGGGCCGAGCAACACGAGGCCTTCGAGGCCCAGCTCGAACTCGCAGCGGACCTTGATCTTCCCATCGTGGTTCACTCTCGGGCAGCGGACGGCGCCACCATCGACTCGATCCGGGCCTTCGAGGGTCGCGTCGTGGGGGTGTTGCACTGCTTCTCCGGTGGAGCCGATCTCCTGGAAGCGGGCCTTGCGGCCGGGTGGTACGTCTCGTTTTCCGGGATGGTCACGTTCAAGAAGTACGCGGACGCAGACCTGGTGCGGCGGGTCCCGAGAGACCGGCTCCTCGTGGAGACGGACAGTCCGTACCTGGCTCCCGTGCCCCGCAGGGGACGACGAAACGAGCCATCGCTGCTGGCGCATACCTGCGAGGCCCTGTCCGCGATTCGCGGGGAGGATGTAGCCGACATGGCCGCGCTCACGTTCGCCAACGCTTGCCGGTTCTACGCCGTGGAGCCCTCCCCGTGAGCGGCGCCTCGACGGTTCGCCGCCGCGTCCAGATCCTCCCCGATCACGTGGCCAACCAGATCGCCGCGGGCGAGGTCGTAGAGCGGCCGGCGTCCGTCGTGAAGGAGCTGGTGGAGAACGCTCTTGACGCGGGCGCGCATTCGGTCCGGATCGAGCTCCGCAACGGAGGCAAGACTTACATCCGCGTCGCGGACGACGGAGAAGGGATGAGCCGGCCGGACGCCCTCCTGGCTCTAGACCGTCACGCCACCAGCAAGATCAGGTCAGCCGGGGACCTCCAGGGCGTAGCTTCTTTCGGCTTCCGGGGGGAGGCGCTGCCCTCGATCGCGGCCGTGAGCCGTTTCGAGCTGGAGACGGCTCCGGTCGACGGCGGACCCGCCACCCGTATTCGGGTGACCGGAGGGCGCATCACGTCGAGCGACGAGATCGTCCGCCGGCCCGGCACGACGGTGACCGTGCGCGCCCTGTTCCAGAACGTGCCGGCCAGGGCCAAGTTCCTTCGCGCTGCCGGGGCCGAGACCCGGGCGATCAGCGAGGCCGTTCTGCTTCTGTCGCTCTCCAACCTGCGTACCGCGTTCACCCTGGAGTCCAACGGCCGCGAGCTGCTGTCGTTGCCGTCCGCCGAGAGCCCGGCGGATCGCGTGGCCGACATCTGGGGGACGGACGAGGCCGGCCACATGCTGGAGCTCGATGCGGAGCTCGACGGCCTGCGAATCGGAGGTCTGATCCAGCGTCCGGACGCGGCTCGCCCGGCCGGAGGTCGACGCTACCTGTTCGTGAACGGTCGTCCGTTCCGGGACCGGGCGCTCATCCAGGCGGTGGACGAGGCGTATCGTACCACGGTGGCACCGGGCCTCCGGCCCAGCTTCGTCCTGTATCTTCGAGTGCGCGGCGACGATGTAGACGTGAACGTTCATCCGGCCAAGGCGGAAGTCCGGTTCAGCGACCCGGCCCTCGTGCGCCGGGCAGTCGCGGAAGCCGTCCGGTCCCGCCTCGGGTCCGTGAGCAGCGCTCCGGGGCTCGGCCCCGATGGCCGACCGGCACCCACCGACTCCCCGTATTCGGACCGGCCGCCCGGGGTGCGACCGGATGTCGGCCCCCACGTGGCGGAGCGTCGACCCGACGACGAAGCGCCCCCGCAGCTCGCCTTCCTGGTGTCCGGGGGAACGGCCGACGCGGGCGGCGACGAACGGGATCCGACTTCGGACGGGGAGACTCCTCGGCTGGGCGCCGCTAACCTCGCGGTGCGTCCACATGCGTGGCAGTTG
>JAMJQR010000027.1 GCA_023554335.1 Candidatus Benthicola marisminoris | reverse complement strand
CCCCGGCGCGACCACGACTTCGAGTGGTTCGAGAAGGTGGGCTCCCGGTCCGCGCAGGCGATCACCAAGGTGGGGGCGGCCGCGGTGCGGAGAGGACGCGAATGGCGGGTGGTCGCGAACAGCGTCGCGCCCACCGTGTGTCGCTGCCCCGCAGTCGAGAAGATGATCACCGACGGCCGTCCGGTGTCCAGCGCGGAGGACCTCAAGCCGGCCCTGGCCCTGGATGTGTCTCCCATCGACGACGTCCGGTCCACGGCGGCCTACCGGGGCGAGGTCCTGGCTCGGCTGCTGTACTGGGGCCTGCGGGACGCGGTCCCATCGTTCACTTGAGCCGGCGGAGCCCATGCCCGAGCTGACATTCCGACTGAACGGCGAGGACCGGAGCGTCTCGTACGACGACGGCATGCACTTGCTCGACGTGCTCAGAGACCGGTGCGGGATTACGTCCCCCAAGGACGGGTGCGCGCCGCAGGGAGCGTGCGGATGCTGCACCGTGATGGTCGATGGGCGAGCGGTCCTCAGCTGTCTTCGGAAGCCGGAATCGGTCGAGGGGCGTGAGGTCACCACGCTGGAGGGCGTGCCGCCTGCTCGGAGACAGCTGCTCGCGGACGCGTTCGTGCGCGAGGGCGGGCTCCAGTGCGGCTACTGCACGCCGGGCATCGTCGCCAGGATCGTATCCCTGCTCGATCGCAGCCCGGAGGTGGACGAGGAACAGGTGAGGAAGGCGCTCACCGGCCACCTGTGCCGGTGCACGGGCTACCAGCGGATCGTGGACGCCGTGATGACGGCCTCCGAGGGCTGGCCGGACGGAGTTCTCGCCGACTCCGGGCCCCGGCGCTTGGACCTGTTCGGGGAATCGAGGGGCCTGGAGCGGAAGTCCACGGAGACGCCCGGCGGGATCGGCGGCAACGGCGCCCGGTACCGCGGTGCCGCGCAGACGCTGGGTGACAAGGACTACGTGGCCGACATGTCCCTGGCCGGGATGCTGCACGGAGCGGTGGTCTTGAGCCGGTATCCGCGCGCCCGGGTCCTCGGCCTCGACCCCGGGGTGGCCCTGTCCATGCCCGGGATCCACCGGGTCCTGACGGCGGACGACGTGCCGGGTCGGCGCCACGTGGGCCTGATTCGGAAGGACTGGCCCGTGTTCGTGGCCGTCGGAGAGACCACCCGCTGCGTGGGAGACGTCCTGGCCCTCGTGGTGGCGGGCACCCGATTCGAGGCGAACCGGGCGGCGGAAGCGCTCGAGGCCTCGGTGCGGTACGAGGTGCTGGATGCGGTGACGGACCCCGAGAAGGCCATCGAAGCCGGGTCCCCGGCCGTGCACGAAGGCGGCAACCTCGTCGACGTGTGCGCCTTCGGGCGGGGAGATGTCGAAGGCGCGCTGAGCGCTGCGGCGCACGTGGTTGAGCACACGTTCGTCACGCAGCGGATCGAGCATGCCTTCCTCGAACCGGAGGCTTGCCTCGCGGTTCCCCACGCTGCGGCGCAGGCGCGCGTCGGCCCGGGCCCGCCCTCGACGCTCAAGGTGTACACGCAGGGCCAGGGCGTGCACGACGACCAGGCACAGGTGGCCTCCGTCCTCGGAGTGGCGGCGCAGGCGATCGAGGTGGAGCTGGTCAGCAACGGGGGAGCCTTCGGCGGGAAGGAAGACCTCTCGATCCAGGCCCAGACGGCCCTTGCGGCGCACCTGCTGGGGGCGCCCGTGCGGACGATTCTCACCCGCGAGCAGTCCCTGCGCATGCACCCCAAGCGACACCCCATCACGCTTCACTACCGCGCCGGAGCCGACGAGGAGGGCCGACTTACCGCGGTGCGCGCGTGCATTATAGGCGACACGGGGGCCTACGCGTCCGTCGGCATGAAGGTGCTCGAGCGAGCTGCAGGCCATTCATGCGGCCCGTACCGGGTCCCGGCCGTGGACATCGAGGCGAAGACCGTCTACACGAACAATCCCCCGTGCGGAGCCATGCGCGGATTCGGCGCCAATCAGGCTTCGTTCGCCATCGAAGGCGTCATGGACCTGCTGGCTGAGAAGGTCGGCATCGACGGATACGACATCAGGGAGCGGAACATCCTCGCCCCGGGGGACATCTTCGCGACCGGACAGAGAATGGGCGAGAGCTGCGGCATTCGCGAGACCCTGGAAGCCGTACGAGACGTGTACAAGAGCGCGCGCCATGCCGGAATCGGCTGCGGCATCAAGAACACGGGTATCGGCAACGGAATGGACGATTCCGGCCGCGTGCTCCTGCGGGTGGGGGGCGACGGGCGGCTCGAGGTCCTGACTGGCTACACCGAGATGGGCCAGGGGCTGTTCACGATCCTCGCGCAGGTCGTTCACCACGAGGCAGGGGTGCCTGCCGATCTCGTGGACGTCAGAACCGCCAGCGACCCGCGCGTGGTGTGCGGCATGACGACCGCATCCCGCGCCACGGCCCTGCTCACGGCCGCCGGCCGGGAGGCCGCGCGAAAGCTGGCCGCGGACCTGCCGTCCGACCGGTCGGACCTGTCCGCCCTGGCAGGCCGGGAGTACCACGGCGAGTACGTGTGCGACTTCACCACCAAGCCGGGTGCGGACGTCGCGGAGCCCATCACGCACATGACGTTCAGCTACGCCACGCAGGTCGTGATCCTCGACGACGAGGGAAAGCTCGAGCGGGTGGTGGCTGCCCACGATGTGGGTCGAGCCATCAATCCCGTGTTGTGCGCAGGGCAGATCGAGGGTGGGGTGCACATGGGGCTTGGCTATGCCTTGTCCGAGGACTTCCCGTGCACCGACGGCGTCCCGGACTCCCTGCTCCTGCGGGACCTGGGCATTCTGAAGGCGAGGGAGACGCCGGAAATCGAGGTCATCCTCATCGAGGTTCCCGACGAAGTGGGCGGCTACGGTTCCAAGGGGGTGGGGGAAATCGGCCTCGTGCCTACGGCGGGCGCCGTGGCCGGAGCTCTGCACGCGTACGACGGGAAGCGACGATTCCGTCTCCCCATGACAGACGCCCCTGCTGCCCGGGCCTCCGTCCCCAAGTCACGCAGAGAGGTTGGCCCGTGAACCTGACGATGACTCGGAACCTGGTGCTCGCAGGCGCGGCCCTCTTGATGTCGGGCTGCGGTGACGATCCGCTGGGACCGGAGCAGGAGGCCTTCGAAGCCGCGCGAGCCCGCTGGGATGCGAACGGCCCCGCCTCCTACACGTACCACTATCGCCTGTCCTGCTTCTGCCCTCCGCAGCTTCTCGAGACCGCGAGGGTGACCGTGACGGATGGGGAAGTCACCGACGTGTACCTGCTGGACTCGGACGCCCCCGCACCACCTGACACCCACGACCTGTATCCGACGGTCGAGGGTCTGTTCGATCGCCTGGCGGCGTCCCTGGCGAACGACCCGGTGGTTTTCGAGGCCACGTACGACGGCGCTCTCGGCTATCCAACCTCTGCGCAGGTAGACATCTCGGAGCAGATCGCGGATGAGGAGTACTCCTTCACCGCGTCCGACCTGTCGCCGGCGACTTCGTGAGGTACACCGGAATGTCTGAACTCCACCCGATCCCCTTCTCCGACCTGGCCCGCCGGATGTTCCGGGAAGTGGAGACGTCGGACGCCGTCTTCGACCTTCCGGTCCGGAAATGGTGGGTGCCCGACCCGTCCATCGACTTCTCGGCGGTCCACTTCTCGCGTCCGGCTTCCACGCCCGTGGGCCCGGCCGCCGGCCCCCACACGCAGCTCGCGCAGAACCTCGTACTGGCATGGCTCGCCGGAGGCCGGATCATCGAGCTGAAGACCGTACAGGTCAACGATCGCCTGGAGATCCCGCGGCCCTGTATCCACGCCCCGAACGTCGGCTTCAACGTCGAATGGTCGCAGGAGCTCAGGGTCGAGGAGTCCCTCGTGGAGTACGCGAAGGCGGCCTACCTGATCGAAATGCTGAAGGCCACCCGGGCGTGCGGCCGTTTCCCTACCGACGCAGGGATGGACACCGTATTCGACATCAGCGTCGGGTACGATCTCGAGGGGATCCGCAGCCCCAAGGTCAACGGCTTTCTGCGCGGACTTCTGGAACCGGCCGCCCTGTTCGAGGCGCTGCGCTCCGAGCTCCCGCGGGACCTGGACAGATTTCGTGACCTGTCCCTGCCCGAGCCGATCTCGGATTGCGTGACGCTCTCCACGTTCCATGGATGTCCGGCGGACCAGATCGAGTCGATCGCGCGATACCTTCTGGAGGAATTGGGTCTTCACGTCATCATCAAGCTGAACCCCACGCTGCTCGGCTTCGAGACCGTGCGCGAGATTCTGCACGATCGTCTCGGGTACGAGCACCTGGATCTGAGGCGCGAGGCGTTCGACGTGGACCTGCAGTACGAGGACGGAATCGGGATCCTGACCCGTCTGCGTGAGGTAGCGGAGCGGTGCGGATCCACGATCGGCGCGAAGTTCACGAATACGCTGGTGGTGCGGAACGACTCGAACGTGTTTCCCACGCAGGGAGACCCCTGGATGTACGTCTCCGGCGCGCCGCTGCACGTGATCTCCATGACCCTCATGCAGAAGTTCCGGGAGGACCTCGGCTTCGAGTTCCCGGTCTCGTTCTCCGCCGGGATCGATGTCAAGAATTTTCCCGCGGCCGTTGCCTGCGGGATGGTCCCCGTCACCACCTGTACCGACCTCCTGAAGCAGGGCGGTTTCGGACGGCTTCCGGGGTATCTGAATGCCCTGGGGCGCGAGATGGCCCAGGCTGGCGTTACATCGCGCGAGGCGTACGTACTGCACGCGGGCGGACATGCAGAGCCGGCGCTCCTCGAGGCCCTGTCGGAGCTTCCCGCTGACGCGATGGAGCGGCTGCGGGAGGTAGCGTCCGACAGTCCAGACGAGCTCCCGAAGGCCATCCGGAGCGAGGCGGCCGCAGCGGGCCGCGACGTGGAGGCCGCTGTCCTCAGGGCCACCCGCGTGGCCGGCCGGCTCAACGGGCGCGACATCGTGCCGGCCCTGGCAGCCGATCGGAGGTACCATGCCGAGACGAACGCCAAGCCGCCCCGGGAGATCGACAGCGTCCTCGAGCTGTACGACTGCATCAACTGTGACCTTTGCGTTTCCGCTTGCCCCAACGACGCCATATTCGCCTACGAAGCGGCCCCGAGGAACGTGGAGACCCTCATCGTAGGGCCGGGACCAGGAGGACTGTCTCTGACACCCGGCGCGGGTTTCACGATCCGTGAAGCGCACCAGCTGGCCGTGTACACCGGGGGCTGCAACGAATGCTCGAATTGCGAGGTCTACTGTCCCGAGCATGGCGCCCCCTTCCGGGTCAAGGAGCGGATCTTCCCCAGCGCGGACGCGTTCCAGGCCTCCACGGATGACGGGTTCTTCCGCGCGGATCATGTGCTTCACGCGCGCCTCGGGGGCAGAGAGCTGTCGCTTCACGTGGACGAGGGCGCAGAACGCGCCGACCTGGACGCGGGGGACGTTCACCTGCAGCTCGCCTGGCACTCGCTCGAGATCCTGGGCGGGTCCGTCGAGCCGGGAGCGCGGGGCCTGGACACTGCCAGCCTGTGGCGCATGCGAACCGCGTGGGATTCGATCTACGGCGCGACGAGACCGAATCCGGTCAACCCTGCGGGCAGGCAGGGAGGCTGATGTGCGCACGCGACTCGTGAATCTCCGCGTGCCCGTTGAGGACGCGGGCGGCGGGGGACCGGACACGCGGCCCGCCGACATCCTCATCGAGGACGGACGAATCGCGGCGATCACCGCTCCATCGGAGCGCCCGCGGGAGGCCGACGAGGCGCGTGCAGACCTCGCAGATCAGCTGGTGCTGCCCGGGGCCATCGATGGACACGTTCACTTCGACGAC
>JAMJQR010000004.1 GCA_023554335.1 Candidatus Benthicola marisminoris | reverse complement strand
CAGCGGCCAGCTCGGCATTTTCGCCAATGGCTACTGGGGTCACCCGGCGATGAAACTGCCGCCGGAGGTGAACCTGCTGGCCACCGCACACTATCTGCAGGCCCTCGACTACCAGAAGAAGGCCAACCAGATCGTGGCGATCCTGGGCTCCAAGACGCCGAACATCCAGAACCTGGCGGTGGGTGGGGTCGCGAACGCGATCAACCTGGACAACCAGGCCACCCTCAACATGAACAAGCTGTTCGCGATCAAGGACTTGCTGGACGAGGTGACCCGTTTCGTCCGCGAGGTCTACATTCCGGATGTGATCGCGGTTGGCTCGATGTATCCCGAGTGGCTCGGATACGGCGCCGGGGTCAAGAACTACCTTGCCGTGCCGGACCTGCCGCTCGACACTGCGGGCACCGAGTTCGATCTGCCGGGCGGCACGATCATGAACGGCGACATCGGCACGGCCCGCGCCATCACCTCGTTCCAGGACGAGTACTTCCGGGACAACGTTCAGGAGGGCATCACCCATTCCTGGTACGATGGCGACTGGCAGAAGCACCCGTGGGAGGAGACCACGGATCCGTACTACACGGAATTCCAGGACAACGGGAAGTACTCCTGGGTGAAGTCGCCGCGGTTCGCCAACGAGCCGATGCAGGTGGGCCCGCTGGCCCAGATTCTCGTGGGCTACGCCACCGGGCACGAGCTGACGAAGAAGTACGTGGACATGGCCGTTTCGCAGGCGTCCAGCATGGCGGGCGTTCAGCTCGGACTTCAGCACCTTCACTCGACGCTCGGCCGGCACCTGGCGCGCGCCCTGCGCACCGCGGTTCTCGCGGAACTGGCTTACAAACACTGGGGCCTGCTGGTCAACAACATCGGCTCCGGCGACACGGACATCTTCAATCCGCCCGAGTTCCCGTCGGGCGAGCAGCGCGGCTTCGGCTTCCACGAGGCGCCGCGCGGAGCGCTGTCGCACTGGGTCGTGATCGACAGCGGGAAGATCAAGAACTACCAGGCGGTGGTCCCCTCGACGTGGAACGCGGGTCCGCGGGACGCCCAGGGCAGGCAGGGCCCGTATGAGGCCTCGCTGATGGGCAACCCAGTGGCGGATCCCGAGCTGCCGCTCGAGGTCCTGCGAACCGTTCACTCGTTCGATCCCTGCCTGGCGTGCGCGATCCATACGCTGGATCCGGAGGGCAAGGAGATCGCGAAGGTGAAGGCTCTCTGACCGGACGGGAGCTCTCGATCCGGTGAACGTGGTGGTGATGGGCCTCGGCAACGTCCTCTCACAGGATGACGGGCTGGGGCCCTTCGTCATCGAGACTCTGCTGGCAGGCTGGGAGTTCAGCGAGAACGTGCAGGTTCTCGACCTCGGCACTCCCGGTCTCCAGTTGAGTCCGTATCTCGAGGGTCAGGATGCCTTGATCGTCGTGGACACCGTGCGCTCCGACGGAGAGCCCGGAGAGCTGCGGCTGTACGACCGCGATCAGCTTCTGATGCACCCGCCGGCGCAGCGAACGTCGCCCCACGACCCCGGCCTCAAGGAGACGCTTCTCTCCCTGGAGCTGCACGATCTCTCGCCGTCACACGTGCTTGTAGTTGGAGTCATTCCGGCGGAGACGGAATACGAGCCGCGACTGACGGATGCCGTGCGCGCCGCCGTGCCCGCAGCGGTCGAGGCGGTGTTGGCCGAGCTGGAGAAGCTCGGAGTTCCCGCGCGGCCGCTTCCGGAGCCGCGCCGGCCGAACATCTGGTGGGAGCAGAACCCGCCCGCCTGATTACCAGCGCCGCACGTACCTCGCCAGTGCCTTCCGTCCTTCAGGGTCCGCCCAGCTGAGTGGCGCCATGCCCGATTCATAGTACGATCGCAGCTCCTGAAGCCGCGGGTCGGCATCCGCCACGCTGTCCGGATTGGCGAAGTACAGGAGAAGCCCGTCCACGTCCCAGTGCTTTCGCGTGCCTGCGATCGGCGGTCCGCCGGTCCTCGTGCCCTCGAGGTTCACCCCGTGGCACTCGTCGCAGCCCGCAGCCAGATAGACCTCGCGGCCTTCGCGGTTGCACCCGGTCAACATCACGAGAAGTCCGATCCCGAGTAAGGCGATGCGATTCATGGAGCTGTTCCCCGCTGTTTCAGTGCCAGGCCGGTGGTGATACCCGCGCCAGCCAGGCTGCCAGCATCACGACGGCAAGCATCACGATCGTTTCCACGCGCACCGTCCTCCGCAATCCCCTACCGTCACCGGACTCGGCCAGCCGCGGGAGCACGCGCAGGCGATGAAAGGCCCCGAAACCGATCAGGGCCGCGAGGCCGCCCCACTTGGCCAGCACCCCTCGGCCGTAGGTGGAACCCGTGAAAGCCTCCACGCCTCCCACGAAAACGGCGGATTGGATCATGCCCGAGGCAGCGATCAAGACCACGGACAGCAGGGCCGCCGAGGACACGGCCCGCACCACCGGGCCGAGTTGGTCGGTCCCTGACTCCCGGGCGTCTCCGCCCGGGACGAGAGCCAGGAGAAGGAGGCCCCCCAGCCAGATCGAGGCTGCTCCCAGGTGGATCGCGTTGGCCGGCGCCGTGATCCAGGGCGAGATCGTCGCCGAGTGCCCGGAGAAAGCGCCGAGCACCACGGCCACGAGGGCCAGACCGGCCGCGACCCGTCCGTTCCTCCTCACGGTCGCCAGAGCCAGCCCGACCAGCAGGACGCGACCGAGGCCGGTGAGGCCGATGGCGGATCCCAACGCGGCCGTGATGCCGCCCGATCCCGAACCGGTCGGCGCGACGTTGACGACCCACCCGAGCAGGTCGCCCGCCAGGAAGAACAGGGCCGCCCACCCGAGTCCGCGCACCACGCCCCCAATGGGACGGGTGCCGAGAAAAGGCAGCGATCCGCAGTACCACAGGAGGCCCGCGAAACCCAGGAGACACGCCAGGCCCAGCCCCGCCAGAAGCACGCGCCCGGCTCCCGGGCCCTGCGGGAGGGTGTCACGCTGCCCGGCGGGGGCCACCTCTCCGCCCTGCGATTCGCTGTCGGCCTCCCGATTGGACTCTCCGGGAGCCACGGCGGCAGCCACCGTGAAGCCGAACTCCCCCTCAACAGGGTGTCCGTCCGCCGAGACCGTCCTCCAGCGGACGAGGTACTCGCCTTCCGAAAGGGGCGGCAGCTCGCCGAGCAGGGTCCTTCCGTCGGCTCCCGGCATTGAAAGGGAGACACGCAGGGAATCTCCCGTGGAGGCGACGATGAACACCGAGCTCAGCGCACCGTTCACCGGGCCGCTGAACCGGAGCTCGATCTCTTCCGGTGCACTCGACAGGACCTCGTCCGCCGCGGGAGTGCTCGACTCCAGGCGTGTGTGTACGGAGGCCCAGGCCAGGCTCGCGCCCGCGCACAGGGCGACGAGGAGCGGCAGCCAACGCGGTCTTCTTCCGGCCGGGAATTTCCAGGCGAGCCGTACTGACTCGAGTGCCATGAGCGTTCCTGTTCTGTGGCCTGTGGCCTCGATCGGTCGGCGACCATGCTACTCGCCACGCGCGAAGCGGGCAAACCCGATTTGTGAAGCAGCGGGAACGATCGTCGCCGCGTCGGTTACCTAGCACGGCCGGGGCGGGAGCATCTGCCGTGCTGGCAGCCCTGGTTCTCGATGAATCGCTAACAGGAGGTACTGCTTGACTCCGACCGGTCGCGGGTTCGCGGGTCTGACCGTTCTGCTGCTCCTCGTGGGCCTGTCCGCCTGCAGCAGCTCGGACTCCGAACCGAATCAACCAGCCGAGCCCACGGTCGAGCTCGCCTTCTCACCTGGCTCGGTAGCGTTCGGTGAGGATCGGATCGGGACGGTCGACCTCCAGAACCTCGGCGAAGGGGCCGTCGGCCCCGTGGAGCTCGTGGCGCTCGCCGTGACGGACGGATCGGGGAACGCCGTTCCCGGAGCAAGCCTCTCGACCAGTCCTGGGGAGGTCCCGACGCTGAACGCCGGAGCGGCACGGACGGTGACTCTCACGCTGACCGTCCCGGAATCCGTGGCCAACGGTGACTACCAGGTAGGTCTCGAGGCCCGCGTCGCGAGCCAGGCAGCGGCCACTCTCGGCGCTTCGTTTTCCGTGGCCCGACTGGACGGACCTGTGATCGAGACGCTCGAGATCTCGGGTGGAGCCTCGGAGGCCCGTCAGGGTGAAGTGCTCGACTTCGACGTTGTGGCCACCGATGACCAGGGCCAGCCAGTCCTCGACCCCGACGTGACGTGGCGCGTGGATCCGCCGTTTGCCGGACTCGTTACGGCGGACGGAGAGTGGGTCGCCTACTCCGTCGGGACCGCGCGCATCATCGCTGAGTCGGGCGAGGCATCGGACACGACCGCAGTCCAGGTTTCGGGTCGGAACGCTCCATCCGGCTCGTTCGACGCCGTGTGGAACGAGAAGATCGAGCTGCGCTACACGTCGGACCACTGGGAGCACGGAGACGCCGCGTACACCGGCACCTGGGGCTGCCGCGACGTGCCCGGGGGACGGTGCGGCGACGCGCTGTTCGTATGGGACATAGCCGTGCGCGAGGCACCGGTCCTGGTCGATTCGGTCAAGGTGGATGCCCGGGTGGTCAACGATGTGAAAGTCAGCGCCGACGGTTCCCTGGGCATCATCACGCACGAATCATCCACGGACGGGCAGAACGGGATTACCCTGCTCGACCTGGCGGATCCGCTCCAGCCCACCGTGATCACGCGCTTCACGGCTCCCGACCTCACGCCGGGAGTTCACAACGTGTGGATCGACGGTGACTACGCCTTCCTGGTGGTGGACGGGTCGACCGCGTCCGCCGGCATGAGGGTGCTCGACATCTCGGATCCCGCCAATCCGCAGATCGTGGCCTCGTTCTACGGGGGAGGGAGCTTCCTGCACGACGTGTACGTGCGAGACGGCCTCGCCTTCCTGTCACACTGGACCACCGGTCTGATCATTCTCGATGTCGGAAACGGCATCGCGGGCGGATCGCCGACCAACCCGGTGGAGGTGAGCCGGATCGTGAGCCCCGGGTACCGGGTCCACAACGCCTGGTACTGGCCCGAGTCGGGCTACGTGTTCCTCGGAGACGAGATCGCGGTTCCGGGCAAGGTCCTGGTGATCGACGTCAATGACCTGACCAACCCGCGCGAGGTGGCCAGCTACGTACTGCCGGGCGCGGCGCCGCACAATTTCTGGGTCGACGAGCCGGCCGGTATCGCGTACTTCGCATGGTACGAGAATGGCCTGCAGGCCGTGGACGTTTCGGGGCAGCTGCTCGGCGAGCTCGAAAAGCAGGCACGCCAGGTGGCCGGCATCCAGTACGATGCAGGGGGCGCCTGCATCGCGCCTTCGGGCACGTGCACCTGGGCGCCGCAGGTGCACGACGGCCTCGTCTACGTATCGGACATGAACAGCGGCCTCTGGGTTCTGAGGCCCACGTTCTGATGATGATGAGAAACCGATGGGGCCGGACGACGGCCTTCGTTATTCTGGCGGCGGTGAGCGCCGCCTGCTCCAGCGAGTCGGATGCCCCGAACGATCCGGGGGAACCGAACGGGGCCGATGGACGTCTATACGTGACCTCCGGCTTCACGGACGAGGTCCTCCGGCTCGATCCCGTTGACGGTACCACGCTGACGCGGATTCCTACCCAGGTACGGCGGGACGAGGTGGACGAGCCGCACGCCGTCGCGATCAGTCCGGACGGACGCCACTGGTACGCGACGGTCGCACACGGGGAGCCCAGTTTCTGGAAGTTCGAGACGGCGGGCGATCGCCTCGTGGGGCGGGTGACGCTCCCCGCGGCCGGGGCAGCCCGGATCGGCATCACTCCCGACGGGACTCGGGCATTCGTTCCGGACTACGATCGGTCACAACCCGGCGTTCCCGGCAAGGTGTCGGTCGTAAACCTGGAGGACCTGACCGTCCTGGCGACTCCTACCGTCTGCGGAGGTCCACATCACGCGGAGGTGTCCTCGTCCGGGGTCGTCGCGGTCGCGTGCAGCCTGAGCGATGAGATCGTTCTCCTGGATGCCACCACGCTCGAGGAGCTCGGGAGGTTCTTCGCCGGCCCCGAGGCCGGGCCGCCCGGACAGCCGGCGCTCAAACCTCTGAACGTGGACTGGTCACCGGACGGGCAGACCCTGTGGGTGGGGTTGCACCTGGCGAACAAGGTCCGGGCGTTTCGGATGGACGGTGAGATCCTCGGGACCGTAAACGTGGGAAGCCGGCCCGCGCAGATCGCCCTGACCGCGGACGGGCGCACGCTCGTCGTGGCGAATCGAGGCGACGCCTCGCTGTCCATCGTGGACACGTCAACTCAGGCCGAAACGGATCGGATCGCCCTCGGTGCGGACCATCCACACGGAGTGGCGGTAGACGACGGCGGCCAGCGGGCGTTCGTCTCCTGCGAGGGCACCCCGCAGACGCAGGGTCGGGCGGTCGCGGTGGACCTGGCCGACCGGACCGTTCTGTGGTCGCAGGAGGCCGGCGCCTACACGCTGGGCGCCGCCTACGGAACGGTGCCGGCCGAGTGAGGGACCCAGTCGCCCAGGGACTCCAGCGCCCGTTCCAGCCTCGTCTGCGCCTCGTCCGCCACGGCGCGGATCGCGGGCGCGTCCGCGATCTCCATCATGGCATGGGGCCGGACGAACGAGACTTCCGTCCCGCCATCGCCTCTCGCGACGACGACGTTGCAGGGAAGCATGAGGCCGATGTTGTCGTCGGCCTTCAGCGCCTGGTGCGCCAGAACCGGGTTGCAGGCGCCGAGGATTACGTAGGGCCGGTAGTCCACGTCGATCTTGCTCTTCAGGGTCTCGGCGACGTCGATTCGGGTGAGGACGCCGAAGCCCTCCTGCTTGAGAGCCTCCGAAACCCTCTCCATTGCTTCGTCAAAATCGACGCCACGCAGCGTCCGGTGCATGCTGTAGGGAGTATCGTCCATGACCGCTCTCCAGAATATCCAGGTAGTCGTGGGTTACGGTTGAATCGTACCGGGGCATGCTGCGATGCGGCGCATCAAAGCGCAATCGACCGAACGTACTGCGCGGCCTCGCCTGCCGACTCCCGTCGGAGGCCTCGTGGCCGTAGTTTGAATCGCATGCGTTCCTCCGATTTCACTCGACCCTCACTGGTCGCGGTCTCCCTGCTGTTCGTGCTCGCCGCCTGCGGCGGTACCACGCCGCCGCCGATGACGAGCGTGAGCGAGAACTGGTCCGAGCAGGGAGTCGCTTCGTGGTACGGCCCCGGATTCGACGGGAAGCGCACGGCCTCTGGCGAGGTCTATGACATGGAGGACATGACGGCAGCGCACAAGCGACTGCCGTTCGGCACCCGGGTCCTCGTGGACAACCTGGACAACGGTCTGCGCACCGAGGTGCGCATCAACGATCGCGGGCCGTTCGTGGACGATCGGATCATCGATCTCTCCCGGGCGGCAGCGCGAGAGATCCAGATGCTCGGTCCGGGAACCGCGAGGGTCCGCATTTCGATACTACAGATGTCGGCCATGCTTACGTGCAGCATGGTCCAGGTGGGGGCCTTCGGCGATATCCAGAACGCCGACGCCCTTGCCGACAGCCTGCGTCAGCGTCAGCTCGCGGTGGTCGTGCGGCCGGGACCGGATGGACTGAGCCGCGTCTTTCTTGGGCCTTACGACGACCTGGAAAGGGCGGAGAGGGCCCGTGACCGATATGACGGGATGATCCGGCCCTGCGAGTGACTGATTCACGCGGGCGAGTTATCCCTGGAAACCCGGCCCGGCGGGCCGGGTATGGATCTGAGACCGTCGCTGAGGGGCAGCAACTACTCCGGAGGCATGGGCTTCCGGGTGCGTGGAGGAACGATATGACACGTGGCCCGTTCGTTCCGAGGGCACTCTTCTTCCTTGTGGCGTTCCTGTTGGGTGGCATCGTCCAGCCGGCGACGGCGGACGCCCAGTACTTCGGCCGGAACAAGGTCCAGTACAAGACGTTCGACACGAAGGTGCTCGCGACCGAGCACTTCGACATCTACTACTACCCCGAGATGGAAGACATCGTCGGGGGAGCCGGTCGGATGGCGGAGCGGTGGTACGCCCGCATCGCCCGGCTGCTGGATCACGAGCTCAAGGGCCGGCAGCCCCTCATCCTGTACGCCAGTCACCCGGACTTCGAGCAGACGAACGCCGTGTTCGGACAGATCGGCGAGTCCACCGGCGGCGTGACTGAGGTGCTGAAGCGGCGAATCGTGCTGCCCCTGGCGGGAACCCTGAACGAATCGGACCACGTTCTGGGGCACGAGCTGGTCCACGCCTTCCAGTTCGACATCACGGCCTTCTCCGGCGAGGGAGGCGTAGGCTTCCGGGGACCCACGGCTCTGCTGCTGCCGCTGTGGTTCGTCGAGGGCATGGCCGAGTACCTGTCCGTCGGGCCGGTGGACGCCCACACCGCTATGTGGATGCGGGATGCCGCGGCATGCAACTGCCGCCTCCCCACCCTCCGCGACCTGACGGTGAGGCAGTGGGAGTACTTCCCCTACCGATGGGGACAGGCTTTCTGGGCTTTCGTCGCCGGCAAGTGGGGCGACGAGGCAGTCGGCAAAGCCCTCAAGGTGGCGGGCAGGTCGGGCAACCCGGAGCAGGCTCTCGAGGCCGTGCTTCAGATCCCCATTCCGCAGCTGGAGGCCGAGTGGCATCAGGCCATCTACGACGCATACGCGTCCGTGGCCGAGGACGCCCTCGGCGACGAGGTGGACTTCGCCTTTGGAGATCCGGTCGGCCTGGAGGGCGAGCCGGGTGCAGAAGGCGAGGTCGGGGACGAGGGTGAGAGGGCGATCCCGGATCTGAAGGATCTGCCGCCGTTGCCGCAGCATGGCGGCGCCACGCAGCTCATCTCGCAGAAGACCGGAGGCGGAGGTCTCAACGTGGGGCCCTCGCTCAGCCCGGACGGCTCACGCGTCGTGTTCCTTTCGGAGAAGGACCTCTTCGCCATCGAGATGTTCCTGGCCGACGCGGAGACCGGTGAGACGATCCGCCGCCTGACCAAGGCCGCGGTCGACTCGCACTTCGAGAGCCTCCAGTTCATCAACTCCGCCGGGGCGTGGAGCGCGGACGGGCGGCTGTTCGCTTTCGGGGTGGTCATCCGTGGCCGCCCCGCGGTCACCATCATGGAGGCGGAGACGGGCAAGAAGGTCCAGGAAGTCCGATTCGAGGAGTTGGGCGAGGTCTATACCCCCACGTTCTCGCCGGACGGACGCAGTCTGGCTTTCGCGGCGATCGTGAACGGGTACACGGACCTGTTCGTCCTCGATCTCGAGACGGAACAGCTGCGCCGGCTTACCTCGGACTTCTACTCCGACCTGCAACCGGCCTGGTCGCCGGACGGAGGCGCGATCGCGTTCGTGACCGACCGCTTCTCCACGGACCTCGCGACGCTGAGCTACGGCAACTACCGACTCGGCCTGATCGATCCGAACACGGGCGAGATTCAGGCCATGCCCGTATTCGGGGTGGGCAAGCACATCGATCCGCAGTGGGCTCCGGACGGACAGAGTCTGTACTTCGTGACCGATGTCAGTGGCATAAGCAACGTGTACCGGTACGAGTTCCAGGGCGGGAACCTGTATCAGGTCACCGACCTGGTGACCGGCGTGAGCGGCATCACAGCCCTGAGTCCGGCGATCTCGTCGGCCAGTGGCGCGAATCGGCTGGTGTACACCGCCTTCGAGAGAGGCGACTACAACCTGTATCGAATCGACGATCTGGATGAACTCGACGGAGAACCGATCGAGGAAGCGATCGCAGGCGTCAGCCCTGCGGTGCTGCCGCCTCAGGATCGGTCCCCGGGGCTCGTGAGCGTTCTGCTGGACGAGCCGGAGCTCGGACTGGCCGACACGCTGACGTTCACCGGAGCCGCCTACAGCCCGGGCATCACGCTCGACTTCGTCAGCCAGCCGCAGCTGGCCGCGGGAGCCGATCGCTACGGAGCGTTCCTGGCGGGCGGGATCTCGCTTTACTTCAGCGACATGCTTGGCAATCGGAATCTCAGCACGCTCTTCAACATCAATACGGCGAACGGGAATTTCCTGCGCAGTTCGGCGGTGGTGGTCGGGTACGAGAACCGGCGGACGCGGTGGAACTGGAACGCGGAGGCAGGGCAGATTCCGCTGGTCACCCGCAGGTTCGGCCTGCAGGTGGACAACGAGCAGGGCGTCTTCGTGGAGACCGAGCTTCGCGAGTGGCAGGTGAACCGCGTGGCCAACCTCGGAATCAGCTATCCGATCAACCGGGCGAACCGTGTCGAGCTCACTGCCGGCTTCCAGGGGATCGACTTCTACAACGAGGTCCGCACCAGCCTCATCTCGTTCGGCGGTTCGGAGCTGGAGCGAAGCACCGAAGAGCTCCCGTCTCCGGGGTCGCTCAACATGGGGACGGCGGCGGCCGCCCTGGTCTACGACAACACGATCTTCGGCGGCACCGGTCCGATCCTGGGGCAGCGCTACCGGTTCGAGATCTCACCCAGGGTCGGCGACCTGAACTACGTGAACGCCCTGGTCGATTTCCGGCGGTACATCATGCCGGTCCGGCCCACGACGTTCGCCTTCCGGATCCTTCACTTCGGCCGATACGGGTCGGACGCCGAGGCCCGGTGGGGGGACATCACGGACAATCCCGTTCCGGGCTACGAGAACCTCCGGGTGCTCTCCGATCTCTACCTGGGCTATCCGTCGATCGTCCGGGGATTCAGCGACGGGTCTTTCAGCGCGCAGGAATGCGCCAACTCGACGACCTCCTCGTGCGACGTGTTCAATAACCTGTTCGGTACCCGCATCGCCTCGGCGAATTTCGAGTACCGGGTACCCATTCTCGGCTTCTTCGGCATCGTGCCGTCGGCTGGTGCGCCGCCCGTCGAGATCGCGCCCTTCTTCGACGTCGGCGTGGCGTGGAGAGACGGCGTAACGCCGAGGATGAACTGCAACGGAAGCGAAGGCCAGACGATCCTGGTCAACTGCAGCGAGGTCGTGTCCAGCGTCGGGCTGGCGGGGCGCCTCAACCTGCTCGGCTTCCTGATCATGGAGCTCGACTTCGTGAACCCGATTACTCGTCCCGACAAGGGCTGGTTCTTCCAGTTCAGCCTGCTGCCGGCCTTCTGATCCCGTGACCGCCAGTCCCGGGCACCCGCTCCATGGTGCCCGAGGCTGGGCGGCTCTTCACCCGTGGGGGGCCCGTGAAGCTTATCCTCAGATGGCTCATCAACGCTGCCGCGCTCTACGTGGCGGTGAGAATCGTCCCCGGCATCGAAGCGACGGATACGAACGCGATTCTCATCGCAGCCGTCGTCATCGGTCTGATCAACGCCACGCTCAAGCCGCTCGCGGTGCTGCTCACGCTGCCCCTGACGGTGCTGACCCTCGGCCTTTTCTACCTGGTGGTCAACGGCGCGATGCTGTATCTGACCGCCGCGCTCACACCCGGCTTTCAGCTCGCGGGCTTCGGTTCCGCGGTGCTGGGAGCGATCGTGATCTCCATCGTCGGAATGCTGCTTGGCGGACTGGTCGGAGACGAAGACTGACCGCCGCTCCGGAAGTCACCGCGAGACCTTGATCGGTCTCCGGTGCTCCCGCTTTCCCCGGAAGGAGGGCGAGAAACCCCGTGGATTACTTTGGAAGAGACCAGCTCAACGAACTCTTCGCCGTGAACGCGGCGCCGGCCGTATCCATCTACATGGAGACGCACCGGACGGGCGCCGAGGTCGCCGCGCAGCCTCTGCGCCTCAGAGCCGCCATCGACGAGGCGCGGACCATCCTCTCGCGCGACGGTACGTCCGAGGCGGATGACGTGCTGGCCCCGCTCGAGTCGCTGATCGGCGATGCGGACTTCTGGCGCTACCAGGCGGAAGGGCTCGCACTCTTCGCATCGCCTCACTTCGGCCGGCTGTATCGCCTGCCCGTGCCGATGTCCGACCTGGTTGTCGTGGGCCCCAGTTTCCATACGCGGCCCCTCATCGAGTTTCTCCAGGCGCCCGAGAGGTTCTGGGTGCTGTCGGTGACTCAGAAGGAAGTCCGCATGTGGGAGGGCACGGTCAGCGAGCTCGCTCCCGTGAACCTCGCGACCGTCCCCGCGAGCCTGCAGGAGGCGCTCGGCACGGAGGTCGTGTCCGATCGCCTGAACCTGCGCAGTTCACGCGGCGGGGGAGCCGCCCCCATCTTCCACGGCCACGGCGCAGGCAAGGACGACACCAAGCAGGAGCTCGAGAAGTTCTTCCGGGCCGTGGATTCCGGTGTCCGTGAGCTGCTCGCGGACGAGATCGGCCCCATCATCCTGGCCGCCGTCGACTACTACCATCCGATCTACCAGGGCATCAGCAAGCTCGAGAACCTCGCGGCGGAAGGCATCGTGGGGAACGTAGGGGGCTGGGACGAGGCCCGGATCCACTCTGCCGCGTGGCCGATCGCGCAGGAATCGGTGGAGCGGAAGCTGGAGGTCGCGCTGGCCCTGTGGGAGAGTTCTTTCGGTCGAGGGAAGACGGAATCCGACCTTTCGGCGGTTGCCCGGCTCGCCATCGCCGGCCGGATCCGGCTCCTGCTGACCGAGAGGGAGCGCACGGTGTGGGGACGGCTCGACCGTTCGACCGGCGAGGTCGAGTTCATACGAGAGGGAGGCTCCGACCCGGACGGCGAGGCCGTGGATCTGCTGGACGAGCTGGCCGAGCTGACCATCCAGTACGGGGGGAGGGCGCTGGAGCTGCCGGGCGACCGGCTGCCGGTGCAGACCGGCGTCGCCGCGGTGCTTCGCTAGGACGGCGAAAGAGCCGGGAACCGATCCGTCGTCTCGCGAAGGACGGAACGGACCGCCCGTATATGCTCCTCGGTCAGCGGATTGAGGTCGAAAAGCGAAAACCCGGCGGCCCCTGACCTCCGCACGACCCGCACGGCTGACGCGAGCTCCTCCGGGTTGAGCGCGGGGACGTAGAGGCCGGCGTTCAGCTCCACGCCCGTGCCGCGCAGAGCTTCGACGCCTTCCACCACGCTGCGTCCGATCCATGGCACATCTTCGCCGTACGCCGGGTGGTACAGCATCGGAAACAGGCGATCCACCGGCCACTCGTCCCACGCCTGCCGGACCAGCCGGCGGGCCTCCGCCGGGGTGGCGAACACCGCGGCGCTGATGCTCTTGTCGCTCGCTCGGGCGGTTTCCGACAGCTCCGCCACCACCCGCGTCACGCTATCCCACCGAAATCGAGCCCACTCCTCGTCGGCCGTCGGATCCTCGAGGGCCAGCGGGTCTCTTCCGGTCTGCGCTTCGAACTGCTCCCGGCAGACCTCGCAGTAGCAGAAATCGAACTCGGGCAATTCCCGGTCCTGGACGAGATCGTACCTGTCCCACAGCCCTCGGGGGAGGATGACGTCGCAGTAGCGGATGTAGTCGAGGTGAATTCCGTCCAGGTCCGGTTCCCGGGAGGCCTCCGAGATCAACCGGCGGAGGTGCTCGCGGACGGGAGCGCGGGAAGGGCAGACCCAGCGGTAGTAGTCCACGTACGGGGGGGTGTCGAGGGTCGAGTCGCCGTTGCGGCTCACCGTGAACCACTCCGGATGGTTCTCCCGCGCCCACGTGTCACCCGCCCGGTTCAGGATCCACATCCAGCGGTGGTATTCCAGACCGGCTCGGTGGGCTGCGTCCGCCATCTCGGGGTCGAAGGCCCTGCCGACGAGGACGCCCCTGAATCCGGAATCCCCCAGGAGGGAGAACAGCGATCGCCATTCCGAGGCCGACTTTTCCGGTCGGCCGCCGATCCACAGCCAGCCCGCGAAATCCTCGCGAACTCCCGGGACACCCGGGAGCGAGCGCGCGAGAACTGCCGGTCCGAGAACTCCGAGACCGAAGGTGCCCGAGGCGGCGGCAGAGAGGAACGCGCGTCGATTCAAGAGGCGCTGATCAGTAGTAGGGGTTCACGCCCGCGTCGTGATTGGTCACGTCGACGATATCCCTGATCTCCGGCACGTTCTCCATGATGATCCGCCGGATTCCCTGGGCCAGGGTCACCGCAGCCATGCCACACCCCTGGCAGCCGCCCTGCATTTCGAGGTAGACCACGTCGTCCCGGACTTCGACCAGCGTGACGCTGCCACCGTGGCTGGCGATCGCGGGATTCACCTGGAGCTCGATGACCCGCTTCACCCGGTCCGCCACCGGTCCTGCTGCGTCACCCTCACCGATCGGGACGATGTTGGGGTTCTCCACCTTGAAACCGCTGCCCTGGAGGGACTCGACCCAGTCCACTCGCGCGCCTTTCAGCAGGTCGACGCTCGCCTGCGGAACCACGACGTCGAACTCGCCCTGCGTGTAGATCTGGTCGTCCGTTTCGCGCTCCGACTCCTCGACCAGGGAGAGGTCGTACCGCGGGGCCAGCGGGCTCGAGTCTAGCACCTCGATTCGCACGGACAGAGGTTCGGATTCCTCGGCCAGAAAGGCCACCACGTGCGCCTTTGCACCTTCCGTGAACGTCACCACGTCATGCTTCTCCTTGGAATCAATCGCCGAATGCGGCGCGCATCACGAACAGCAGGTTCGCCGGGCGCTCTGCCATGCGGCGCATGAAGTACGAGTACCACTGAGAGCCGTACGGCAGGTAAATCCGCATGGCCAGACCGTTGTGCACGAGTTGCTTCTGATATTCGCGTCTCACTCCATGGAGCATCTGGAACTCGAACGCCTCCTCCGGTATGCCGTTCCGGGCGACGTGTTCCAGCGTGGCGTCGATCATTCGTTCATCGTGCGTGGCGATCGCCGCCGGCGCGCCCCCGTCGAGAAGCATCTTCATGAGGTGAACGAAGCTGGCGTCCACTTCCGCCTTGTCCTGGAACGCGACCGAGGCTGGCTCGGCGTACGCGCCCTTGCACAGGCGAACCGGGGCCCCGATCTCTACGAGCCGGGCGATATCATCCTCGCTGCGCCGCAGGTACGACTGAATGACAATGCCCACGTTGCGGTGTTGCTCGAAGACCCGGTGGAACACGTCGAGCGTGGTCTGGGTGTGCTCCGAGTCCTCCATGTCGATGCGGACGAAATTCCCCAGCTCTTCCGCGCCTCGAACGATCTCGAGGAGGTTCTCGAAGCAGAAATCGGTGTCGATGTCCAGGCCGAGCTGGGTAAGCTTGAGAGATATGGTAGTCTCAGCCGCGTGTGCGTCGATTTCGGCAAGGCTCTCCGCGTATTCCTCTGACGCCCGGCGGGCCTCCGCCCGATCCGACACGCTCTCGCCGAGAAGATCCAGGGTGACGCGAAATCCCTGGTCGTTCAGCTGCCGGGCCACTTCGAGAGCTTCTTCCGAGGTGTCCCCGGCGACGAAGCGCCCCGACATTTCGCGGGCGAACGGGAGCTTGAAGAGCACGTTCTTGAAATCGTTCCGCTCGCTCAGGAACAGGAGGCTCTGTCTCAGCATCAGTCGTCACCCGCGGAGTCGGGCGAGCCCGCCAGGTATGCCTGGAACTCGTCTACCCCGAAGAGGGTGTGCACGGTGAGGCCCTCGGCTTCAATCGCCTCCCGTCCCCCCTCCAGTCGATCGACGGCCGCGAGCACGCCGAGCACGGTGCCGCCCTCCTGCCGGACGGCCTCGCAAGCCTGCAGTGCCGAGCCGCCGGTGGTGATCACGTCTTCGACCACCACCACCCTGGCTCCCCGCTCGAAGCAGCCCTCGACCCTCTTCCCGGTCCCGTGTCGCTTTGGGCGCTTGCGGACGGAAAACGCGTGCACGGGCCTGCCCCGCCTCCACGTCTCGCCCGCGATGGCATAGGAGATCGGGTCGGCGCCCATGGTCAGCCCGCCGATCACGTCGGGCTCGAGTCCGGCGGATTCAAGGGCGTCGGCTCCCACTTCACCGAGGAGGACCTGGCCCTCCGCGTGCATAGTGGTGGTGCGGCAATCGACGTAGAACTGGCTACGGCGTCCGGAGGCGAGCACGAAGTCACCCTCCCGGAACGACCGCTCCACGAATAGACGAAGAAGTCTGTCGCGCGAACTCATTTCGCCCTCTGTCAGGAAGTGGATCTGACGCTTCGATAGGCCTGCTGCGCGTCGCGGCAGGAGGCGGTCTCGCTGCAGGTGCCGAACACCTTGACCTGGCGCGTGATGGCCTCGAAACCGTGCTCCGCCGCGACCTCGGCCAGGATTCGGTCCAGCTCGGGGTTCGTGAAGGTGGATACCTGGCCGCACTCCGTGCAGATCATGTGATCGTGCTGAGCCGCTCCGACCTGTGTCTCGTAGCGCTTGAATCCCTCGTCGAAGTCGTGCTCGGTCGCCAGACCCAGCTCGACCAGCAGGGCCAGCGTCCGGTACACCGTAGCCTTACCGGCATGCTCCCCCCGCTGACGCAGGGCGGCAGCCACATCGTCTGCGGACATATGTCGCGTGGACTCGAACAGGATCTGGGCGATCGCCTCACGCTGGTGCGTGAACGGCAGCTCCCGCTCGCGGAGCTCGCCGCGAAGGACCTGCATCATGACGGCGGCGCACCCGAGAGGGGGTCTCGTGGATACTGTGGTCGACGAACTGGGCATCAAACGGCTCGCTGGCGGCAAGGACTGGGATCGGGTTTGCGGGCCTCCTGCGGAAGGCACCGCGCGGCGGTCTCAACACCTTGAGAATGTATCGTCGCCGGGGGTCGTTCTCAACGGTTCGGGGCACCTCGCCGGGCCCGTTTCGCACACAGCTTGCGCAACGCACCGGCCGGCGCATCTTGGCATCTACAGGCGGCTTCCACATGAACCTCACCGCGGATCAGGGATCATGACCCACGCACCCTCGCGCCCGAAGCACCTAGTCTCACGGCTCGCTCCCCGGACCGGACTGATAGCGGGCGTGGCAGCCATCGCCCTGCTTCCGGGGTGCGGTCAGGCGGGGGGGTCGGCATCGGATCAGGATGCGGAGCGTCCGCAGCCCATTTCGATGCCCGGGCAGGCGCGAACCGCCACGATCAGGGTCGGCGGCGTCGAAGTGACGGCCGAGATCGCCGACAACCAGGAGCTCCGGCAGCAGGGCCTGATGAACCGCGATTCCCTGGCGGAGAATCACGGCATGCTGTTCGTGTACGGGACCTCGGAAGTGCGCTCGTTCTGGATGCGCAACACCCGGATCCCCCTCGACATCGCGTTCATCGATGCCAACGGGGTGATCATCAACATCGAGGCGATGGAGCCGCAGACTGACCAGAACTACTATTCGCAGGGACCCATGATGTACGCCCTGGAGATGGACCTGGGCTGGTTCGAGGCGAACGGCGTAGGGCCGGGAGACCGCCTCGAGTTCTGAGATTCGACCAAAGGCGGGTGCCATAATGTCAGAGTACCGGGAGGAAAGGGACTCCATGGGTCCCGTCCGCATCCCCGCGGACATGCTGTACGGAGCGCAGACGGAGAGGGCGCGCCAGAACTTTCCGATCAGCCGGCAGCGTTTCGACCGCCGGTTTCTCTATGCCCTGGGGGTGATCAAGCGGGCCGCCGCCGAGGTGAACGAGGATCTGGGGCTGCTCGACGCGGAGCGCGCGGGAGCGATCAAGCGAGCCGCGCAGGAGATGATCGACGGCGAGCTGGATGCGCACTTCGTGCTCGACATCTTTCAGACGGGCTCGGGCACTTCCACCAACATGAACGCGAACGAAGTACTCGCGAACCGGGCCAACCTGATCCTGGGCGGCGAAGTCGGCACCAAGCAGCCCGTCCACCCGAACGATCACGTCAACATGGGGCAATCCAGCAACGATGTGATCCCTACGGCCGTGCACGTGTCCGCACTGTTCGCGGTCGAGGGGGAGCTGATTCCGGCCCTGACTCACCTGCACGCGGCTCTGGCAGCCAAGGCCGAGGAGTTCGACGGCGTGTACAAGGCCGGCCGGACGCACCTTCAGGACGCGACACCGATGCGCCTCGGCCAGGAGTTCGGCGGATACGCCAGCCAGGTCCAGCACGGGATCGGCCGGGTCGAGCGGGCGCGCGACTCCCTGCGGGAGCTGGCGATCGGCGGCACGGCGGTGGGCACGGGGATCAACACGCACCCGGAATTCGGAAGCCGGATGGCGGCGAAGATCACGTCCATCACGGGGGTGCAGTTCCGCGAGGCCGACAATCACTTCGAGGCGCAGGCGGCCCGCGACGCCACGGTGGAGATGAGCGGGATGCTCAAGGTCTTGGCCTGCAGCCTCATGAAGATCGCCAACGACTTGAGGTGGCTGGCGAGCGGCCCGCGCACGGGCATCGGCGAGCTCAATCTTCCGGAGCTGCAGCCCGGCTCCTCCATCATGCCGGGCAAGGTGAACCCGGTCATGTCGGAGATGTTGACCATGGTCGCGGCCCAGGTGATCGGTAACGACGCGGCGATCACCATTGGCGGCGAGCGCGGCAACTTCGAGCTCAACGTCATGATTCCCGTGATGATTCACAATCTGCTGGAATCGATCGAGATCCTCTCTACCGGAAGCCACACATTCGCCGACAAGTGCGTGGCGGGCATCACGGCCAACGTCGATCGCTGCATGCGAAACGCCGAGACCACGGGCTCGCTCTCGACGGCTCTCGCGCCCGTGATCGGCTACGACAGGGCGGCTGAGGTCGCCAAGAAGTCGCTCAAGGAGGACAAGACCCTGCGGCAGGTGGTGCAGGAGATGAACCTGATGAGCGACGAGGAGCTGGACGAGATCATCGACTTCGCGAAGATGACGGCTCCCAACGTGGGGTGACCGCTTTTCCTCCGCGGCGGCTCTCGCCACGCTGCGGAGGCGCGCTCCGGCAGGATGCAGGAGGTTCCGATGTTCGATCCGAAGAACCGAATCCACTGGGTGGCGGTGATCATCATCACGCTCCTGCTGATCCTCGCGTTGGGCGTGACCAAGGCGTCCGGACAGGAACCCGGCTGGCCGGACGTCCCCTCCGCGCAGCAGGACTCACACGCGTGGGTGTGCGGAGAAGGGCCGGCCTACATGCCGCGCGATGTGGAACCCAGGCTTACCGACGCCGAGGCGTTGCGGCAGGTGTTGCTGAGCCTGCAGCGAGCGGAGAGGCCGGGGGCAGGGGGGCGAACCTTGCTCTGGGTGTGCGTGATGAACACGGGCCGCGTCGGTGGCATACTCATCCACACCACCTCGGGCGATCCGATCCTCGATTCGATTGCGTTGCGGGCCATCGCCAACGCCAGGTTCAGCCCCGCGAAGGTGGACGGCCGCAACACGACCGTCTGGATCGCCCAACCCGTGGACTTCGTGCCGCGTGAGGAGCCGGTAGAGCTCTAGGGGCGCACCGAATCGCTGCCGAGCAGTCTCGCCCGCGTCGGCAGAAGTCGCTCCGCTTGAGCCGCTGAAATCCGGTACGAGAGCGGGTCATCCGCCCGGCGAACGAGGAAATCGCGCGCGTCCGGAGCCGTCAGAAACAGGAGGGAAAGGGAAGGAGCGGCGCCCGGCTCGTCCGAGTCGAACATCTCGAGCGCGGCGACCGGGCTCGTGAAGTCCACCGCGAAAGCGACCGAATCGGTCTGGAAGCCCGTGGCGGTGATCGTCACGGCCTCGCGAAGCAGGTCTCCGACCGCGGCCGTATCGACGGCCGATCCATCCAGGCTCCATGTGGCGAGCGTGTCGCCGGGGGCCCGCGACAACAGGACCGGGCCCGGCTGGTCGTTGCGCCGAACCGCGATCCGCCCGACCGTCGACGTATCCACCGCCGCCACGATCCGGTTACGCCACTCGGCCTCCGACCGGTTGAACAGGCGCATGGACAGCGCCGGGACGGTGAACACTTCGTCCGATGGCGGAAAACGGATGAAGCGCCCGTCCGTGCCGCCCCGTCCGAGGTGAAAGACGAGGTCCGGCTCTCCCGCCGGACCGATCTCCACCTGGCGGGCGGAGTCCGCCGTGATCCCCAGCCGCCCGTGATTGGCGGCGCTTCGCGCGACGAGCCGGCCCACCAGAGCCGTATCCAGCCCCTCGGCCAGCTGGCGCACCAGAGCCGTATCCGCCGGATAGCCGTTGACGGTCCAGGAATCACCCGACAGCTCGAGGCGTACGGTGTCTTTGCCCTGCGCCCCGAGGACGCGGACGAGCGAGAATCCTTCGGCGACGGCCGACACGATGGCCTCGCCCCCACGGCCCGGTCCGTTCCCGGCCCGGTCCAGGAGGCGAATGCCCGCGAAGGCACCGAGAAGGACCGCGAGGACCGCGAAGATGATCGTCAGCTGCCTGCGGCTCATGCCCCTGCCTCAGGCTTACGTCCGCTTGCCATGCCTCCCCCGTACGTTCGGCTCTGCAGCCTCCGACGCCGGGCCAGCCGGACCACGCCGATCAACACGAAGAGGAGCGGCACGCCGATGAGACTTCCGTACTTCGCGAGGTCACGCATGCCGGTGGATGCATAGAGCAGCTGGGGCGCGCGCCTCGTCTTGGCGCGGATCCCTATGAGCCCCTCGTCCTGCGCGAGCCAGTCCACGGCGTTGGTGAGGAATACGAGGTTGCCTTCCTCTCCGCCCAGAAACCGGTTCGAGGCGAAGTCGGCGTCACCCACCAGGACCAGCCGCCCGCCCGCGGTCTCGGCTGATTCTCCATCCACCGGGCGCGGGAGTATGGCGGCGGCCATCGGGTGCGGCCTCAAATCCGTGGCGATGGAGTTCCAGTCGAACTGCGGGTTGATCGGATGAAAGCCCGTCAGGTGCTGGGCGAACTCGGTGGTGGCGAGCAGGGGGGTAACGGTGGTCGTATCCGCTCCCGACAGATCCAGCGGAGAGGCCCAGGGCAGGACGACGCCCGCCAGTCCCTCCACCATGGGGTGGTCGCTGGCCGCGCCCACGATCGGCCACAGCGGGTACGGGGCCACGAAACTGGCGCCGGCGCTCGAAGGAAGCGTGACGCGCCCGCTGGAGCGAAGGTCCATGACCATACCCTCCGGAATCGCCACCCCGTACTCGGCCAGCAGATCGTCCAGCACGGGATGGGGCTGCGGGTTCGGGAACATCTGCGTTTCGTCGATCGA
>JAMJQR010000226.1 GCA_023554335.1 Candidatus Benthicola marisminoris | reverse complement strand
GATCGCGGTTGAAGTGCGGCGCACGCAACCGTTATCCTTAAGGCTTGTCCGCGCCGGGGTGGAGCCCCTGCTCCCCACGTTGGTCGCGGCGCTGGAATTGCTTGAAGGCACCCCCGCCGCGTGACGCGGCGGACCGACTCTGTCTGATCCCGCACAAGGATAGACTGGCATAGAATGAACAGAATCAGTGTCCTCCTCGTCCTGGCCCTGGCGTCCGCAGCGAGCGCCTGCGGAGCTTTCGGAGACGCCCTGAGCGGTCACGCACGACCTGCGGCCACCGCCGCTGGTCGCGCGCTTGCCCCGGCCGATCTCGGGCACCTCATGGCCACCTCTCCGATTCCGGACTCGGCGATCAACGAGTTCTGGGCCGGTCAGTTCGCGCGCCTGTGGGCCGATTTCGTGGTCCTCTCGACCCTTTATCGGGACCCGGACACCACGCGGTCCGTCGACTACACGCGACTCATGGAGGACGGCCGGCACCTCGCGGCGATCGCCGTGATGCGCTACCGGGACAGCGTGGTCATGGCGGGCGTGGAACCGACCGAGGAAGAGCTCCGCGCCTACTTCGAGGTCCGGCAGCCCTACACTCGGCTCGACGTCCGTCGGGTGGCGATCGAAGTGCCGGAGGCGGCCTCCCCCGCCACTCGGGACAGCCTCGTGGCGGCCGCCGGGACCCTCCGCGACCGGTTGGTGGGCGGTGCAGATTTCGTGGCCGTTGCCCGCGAGACGAGCCGGGAGCCGGCGCAGGCCCGTGGGCAGGTGCTGGCCTACCAGGGGCACGACGACTTCCCAGCCGCCGCGGACTCGGTGGTGTTCGGCCTTCAACCGGGCGAGATCAGCCCGGTGATCGTGGCGGAGGACGAGATCCTGATCTACCGGATCGAGGAACGGCGTGCGCCCGACTACGAGACATCGCGGGACCAGCTGTTCCGTCTGATGGTGCGGGAGAGGGAGGAGACCCGGCAGCGGGAGTCGCTCGAGGCGGCGCTAGGAGGTGCCCGGCGGGCAGTCCTCCAGGGTGCGCCGGACCTCGCGATCCAGGTAGCGGGAGATCCCTCGCTCGCGGCCGGGAGCATCGCGGACGGTATGAAGCTGGTGACCTGGGAGGGCGGAGACTTTACGGTTGGAGAACTTCGGCGGCTGTTCCTGGTCCGGGACGACATGCGGCAGGTATTCGAGGAGGCCACTCGCGACGAGGTGCACGACTACCTCATGCGTCTGGCTCGCGACGAGATCCTGATCGCGGAAGCGGCGCGCTCCGGGGCGACGGCCAGCGAGGAGGAGCGGGAAGCACTCGCTGTCGCCCTCGCCGATCAGCTGGGACACATCGCCGCCCGACTCGGTCTCACGAGTGAGCTGGTCGCGAACCCGCGCTTCAACGTCGACGAGCAGGGCTACTACTTCCTTCAAGGAGTCATGGCGCGGTCCCGCGCGGTTCCCTGGCTCGGTGAATTCCGGGTCGTGCTGGATCCGATGTTCCCGGTGCGTGTAGACGAGAGCGGAGTTCGCAGCGCGGCCCGGCACGCGGCCGAGCTGAGGTCCGCAGGCATCGCTACGCCGGCGCCGGGTGAGGAAGCACCGCGCGGAGCGGATGGGGAGACGCGGGTGGAGGTCGGATGAGGCGGGGATACCACGTGAAGTACCTCCGGACTGCCGCAGCCGGAATCTGGGGCCTGCTGTGCGGCGTTCCCATGTTGGCCGCGCAGGAGGTCGGCGCCACGCCCGATTCGGTGGAGACCGTCGATCGCATCGTCGCCGTCGTCGGTGACACAGCCATCCTCTATAGCGAGATCATCGAGTCCATCGTGCAGGCCGGGGCGCAGGGCGAAGAGCTTCCCGATCCAGGCACCCCAGAGTTCGATGACCTCACGCAGGCCACGCTCACCAACCTGGTGGACTCCCGCATCCTCCTGCAGAAGGCTAAGGAGTCCGACATCCAGGTTCCCCCCGAGCACCTGGACTCCGAGACGGACCGGCGCTTCCGGGAAATTCGCAACTCGTTCCCCTCAGCCACCGACTTCCAGAACGCAGTGACGAGCTCGGGCCGGTCACTGGTCCAGTATCGGCAGTGGCTGCGCGGGCAGGTACGATCTCAGATGTTGATCGACGAGTACGTTCGCGCGAACCGGGACAAACTGCCGCCCGTCGCCGTGACGGAAGAGGAGATCCAGGCGTACTTCGAGGAGAACCTGTCCAGCGAGACCCGGCCGGCCTCGATCTCGCTCGAGCAGGTGGTGATCGAACCGGTCCCCGGCGAGGCGGCGAGGGACAGCTCCATCCAGCTGACGGAGCAGATCCTGGCGGAGCTCAGGGATGGCAAGGATTTCGAGGTCGCGGCACGCCAGTACTCCATGGACATGTCGAATCGGGAGCAGGGCGGCGACCTCGGGTGGATCCAGCGCTCGGTGCTCGTGCCCGCATTCGCCGACGCCGCCTGGGCGGCACGAACGGGACAGCCGATCGGCCCCGTGGTCACCCGATTCGGGTATCACATCATCCGGGTGGACAACGTGCGCGGCGGCGAGCGCAAGATCCGGCATATCCTCATCCAGCCCATGATCGATGAGACCGACTTCCGGCGCGCCGGGGAACAGGCGATGGCGGTGGCCGATTCGATTCGGGAGGGAGCCGAAGTCAGGGTCATGGCCGAGCGGCACGGCGTCCAGGAAGTGCCGGTCCGATTCCCCGAGATTCCCTACGACCAGATCGGGCAGTTTGGAGAGGCGTACGTGCAGGCCCTCTCGAACCCGGTACCGGGCTCGGTGATCGGACCGTTTCAGACCGAAGGCTTCATCCCGGGTCGCCCCGTCTTCGCCGTCGTCCGGATCACCGGCTACCAGTCGGAGGGTGCCTGGGAGCTCGAAGACATCCGGGAGCAGATTCGAGAGAGCCTCCTCAACGAGAAGGGATACCTGAAGTTCATCGACGAGCTGCGAAACGAGGTATATGTCGACATCCGGCTCTGATCCCTCGAGGGAAGGAGCCGAAGCCATTCGACCCCGGCGCGAGATGCCAGCGAAGACCCGACCGAGAATCGCCGTTTCCCTGGGTGACCCGAGGGGCATCGGTCCTGAAATCACACGCTCCGCTCTCTCGGACTCACGGATCCTCTCCCAAGCCGATTTCGTAGTGATCGGACCCGAGCCCGGGTCCGTACCGGGAGGAATCCCGGGCGATCATGCCGAATACCTCTCGATCGGGCGGTGGACCGGCGCCGGACCGGCGGAGGCAGGCAGGCTCTCGGGACTCGCGATCGAGCGAGCGATCGAGCTCGCACTCGCAGGTGAAGTCGACGGGCTGGTGACCGCCCCCATCGCCAAGAGCGCCCTTCAGGCGGCCGGCTATCCGTTCCCCGGCCATACCGAGTTCCTCCGGGAGCGGTGCGGCGCGCCCGATGTCACGATGATCATGGCGGCCGAGCAGACTCCGCTGGGTGGCCCGCTGCGAGTCGCGTTGCTCACGGTTCACGTGGCGTTGCGGGAGGTGCCGGGTCTGCTCGACGTGGACCTGGTGACGCGTCGCTGTGGGCTCGCGGCTGCCGCGTTGCGGGAATGGTGGGGGATCGACCGACCGCGTCTTGCGCTCGCCGGCGTCAACCCGCACGCTTCCGAGCACGGGCTGTTTGGTGACGAAGAGGAGCGGGTGCTGCGACCCGCCGCCGAGGAATTGGCGGATTCCGAGGACCTGGACGTGGCCGGGATCTTTCCCGCCGATACGGTCTTTCGGAAGTGTCTGCGGGGCGAGGTGGACCTCGTGGTGGTGCCGTATCACGACGTCGGCCTCGCCGTTCTCAAAACCCTCGCCGCAGAGACCGGCGTCAACGTGACGGCGGGATTGCCGTTCCCGCGCACCTCGCCCGATCACGGAACGGCCTTTGACATCGCCGGCCGTGGAGTGGCTGACGCTTCGTCCATGAAGGCCGCCGTAAGCCAGTGCGTCAGGTTCTGTCAGGGTGGGAGGATGGCCGAGGTTGGTTAAACTTCGCTCCGTTACGAAGAGCTTCAGCGGATCCTCGCCGGCGGTGGAAGACCTCACCTTCCATCTGCGCAAAGGCGAGTTCGCTTTCCTCACCGGTCCGTCCGGTGCAGGAAAGACCACCGTCCTCAAGCTGATTCACATGCTGCACCGGCCGACATCGGGTGAAGTTCGCGTATCCCGCTACAGTTCGCATCGTATGAAGCGCAGGGACCTCCCGGAGCTCAGACGGCGCGTCGGATACATCTTCCAGGACTTCAGGCTCCTCGAGAACCTGACGGCCGAGCAGAACGTCGCCTTCGCGCTGGAAGTCACCGGCATCCCTCGATCGAAGATCGGCCCCCGCGTGCAGAAGCTTCTGAGCCAGGTCGGGCTGGCGGCGCGCGCCGGAGCCCTGCCGAGGGAATTGTCCGGCGGCGAACAGCAGCGGGTGGCGGTAGCCAGGGCGCTGGCCAACGATCCGCTGGTGCTGCTCGCGGATGAGCCCACGGGCAATCTGGACGAGCGGGCGACCACGGGCGTGTTCAGCCTGTTCCAGCGAATCAACGCCTCCGGCACGTCGGTGCTGATGGCGACGCACGACGCGGAGCTCATCCGGAAACATCGCGACCTGCGTGTCATCGAGCTCGAACAGGGCCGCATGGTATTCGACTCTTTGCCGGTATCGACCTCATGAGGGCGCTGCGCGAGGCCGTCCTCGGGTTTCGGCGCGCGCCCACGCTGACGGCGCTCTCGGTCATGGCAATCGGCTTCAGCGTGTTCAGCCTGGGCCTGTTCGCCCTCACGGCACACAACATCGACGTGGCCCTGTCGGACGTCGAGCAGCGCGTCGAGGTCGTGGCCTATCTCAGGGATGACGCCTCGGAGGAGCTCGTGGAGATCGCC
>JAMJQR010000225.1 GCA_023554335.1 Candidatus Benthicola marisminoris | reverse complement strand
AGAGTGTAGAAGTCGAACGCCGTTTCCTGCCATCCGGCCCCGGTCAGGCCCTCGGTCTCCTCCGGGACGATCCGGCTCCCGGTGGCGATGACCAGCAAGTCGTAGGCGAGTTCGGTACCGTCGGTCAACCGGACCATGTTCGGACGGGCCTTCGTGACCGCCGATGCCGACCTCGCTACGCTGACCTTCTCCGATTCGCTACCCGAGCTGCTGGGAATCTCTCCAGACGAGCTGTTGGGGCGGCCCCTCGACAGTCTGTTCAGCGGTGGTCTCTTCGCCGCCGACGGGCCGGGGGCCCGGGCCGTTCTGGCTGGAGAGCGCAGGGAGGGGTGGCGCGCGTTCCTCGAGCCCGTCTCGGGTCCCGAGATTCCGGTGTCCCTGAGCATTGGCCCGGTCGACCCCTCGGACGCCTGTGGCGGCTTGAACGCCCGTGTCATCGTGATGATCCGACCCGAGGAGCTCGAGGAACGGGAGGTGCCATCGTTCGGAGGCATCGTTTCCCGATCTGCTTCCATGCAGAGGATATTCAGGATCATCGAGCTTCTCCGGGACAATGACTCGACCGTCCTGATCACGGGCGAAAGCGGCACGGGAAAGGAGCTCGTGGCGCGGGCTCTCCATACCACTTCCCATCGGTCGGAGGGCCCGTTCGTGGCCGTGAACTGCGCGGCGATTCCCAGCGAGCTGCTCGAGAGCGAGTTGTTCGGGCACGTCCGGGGCGCGTTCACCGGGGCCGTACGCGATCGGGCCGGACGGTTTGAGCTTGCAGATGGGGGCACCCTCTTCCTGGACGAGATCGGCGACCTGGCCCTCGGACTTCAGGCCAAGATCCTCAGGTTCCTGCAGGAGCATACCTTTGAACGCGTGGGAGACACGCGCACGCGACGTGTGGACGTGCGTGTGATCGCTGCCACGCACGTGGACCTCGTGAGAGCCGTAGCCGAGCGGCGTTTCCGCGAGGACCTCTACTACCGGCTGCGCGTAGTCCCGATCGAGATTCCCCCGCTCCGGGATCGAAGAGAGGACTTGGAGCTTCTAATTCGTTACTTCCTGGACCGGATTGGAAGGGATCGCAGTCGATCGCTGCGTCTGGCTCCGTCAGCCAGCCGAGCACTGCTGACCTACTCCTGGCCGGGAAACGTCCGTGAGCTTCAGAACGCTCTCGAGTACGCGACCACGGTCTGCGAAGGTCAGACCATCCACATCCGGGACCTGCCCTCGGAGGTGGGCCGATACGGCGGCGATGGCCGTGCGCAGCCCCAGAGCCCGCCCCAGGCCAATGACCTGCTGGCGGCAGCGACGGCCGCACCTGCTCCCCTGACCGAAGATCAGACCGGGTATGGAGCCGAAGATCCGCTGAGCCGGCTGGGACTCAGCCCTTCCGAGCGCTCGGAGGCGGAGGGAATCCTCAGGGAGCTCGAGGCGGCGCGCTATCACCGGGGACTCGCCGCGGAGCGCCTGGGCATGAGCCGAACCACTCTGTGGCGAAAGATGAAGCAGTACCGGCTGTAGAGCGGGAACACTGCGTGCGCGGAACCGTACCACCGGTCATGCGAGGGGAATCACAGGTGCGCTGCGGCGCGCCTCGGGCATAGGGTCGCGAAGCGGCCGGGAGGATCAGATGAACAAGGCGGCCAGGACCCTGGCTGTGGCGCTTCTGGCCGGGCTGATCGTGGCAGCCGGCGGTTGCAGCGATGACGGACCCGCCGGTCCGGAGATGGGCGTACTCGAGGTCAACCTGTCGATGTCGGGTTTGGACGTCGACCCTAACGGCGGGACGTTCCTGATCGATGGTAGCGTGGTGGGGCCCCTGTTCGTGGATGTGACCCTCAGCGTCGATGAGATCGAGGTGGGGGTGTACGTCATCGAAGTGACGGGGATTGACGACAACTGCGTGCTGCTCGGTCAGAACCCGCGAAACGTGAGAATCCGGTCCAACGAGACCTCGGTCGAGGACTTCGCCTACACCTGCGAGTCCACTGGAGGCAAGGATGGCGACGGCGATCCCAAGGACCCGCCCGCGATCTGATCTCCGCTCGGCCTGCGATGTTCGACGCCCGGCCGGCCCCTCGAGGGTCTGCCGGGCGCTTCGCGTTCTACTGACCCGAACTAGTCGTCGAGCTCGACGTACGTAACGAACCGCTCGCGTTTAAGCAGCCGAACGAACTGACCGAGCCTCTGTGCCACCGGCTCGGCGCTCTCTCCGAACTCATTGCGTACCCGCTGCGCGAGTTCTCGCACGTCGACGTCGCCATCCATGTTCAGCCAGGCAAACGAGCCAACCTCATCCAGGCGGATGCGTGGCGGTGCCATCATGAACGACCACCATCGACGGAACGAGCGCAGGTCGCGCACCACCGGCTTCTCCCGGACCAGGGTGACGAGTCCATCCTCCCGCTCCTCCCATCGCACTTCCCGCCGGGGCGTGAAATCAAGGAGGTTGGGACCGGACCGCTCGTCCCCTGCCGTCCCTCGCACCCGGATCACCGCTCCGCGGTCCGCCTACCGGTCCCGAGCCCGCGCAAGGGCAGCCAGACCAGGAGCCAGATCATGAGGGGGTAGGCCAGCAGCCCGAGAGCGAAGCTGCCATCCCCCGACGGGGTGATGGCGGCTTTCCACCGTTCAAGAACCGGAAGGAAGTCCTGCCCCAGGAACACGAACGCCAGCGTGACCGCCATGAGGGACTCGCCCGCGATGAACCCCGACGAAAGCAGGATGCCCTTGTTCTCAGCGTCCTGCCGCTCCTCGTCCGTTTGGGCGAGTCTCTTCCGACGCCACTCGAAAGCGGCTCGGATCAACCCGCCGACGAAGATTGCAGCGGTTGAGTAGAAGGGAAGGTACATGCCGACCGCAATGAGCATCGGTGCCGGCGCGTTGACCAGAATGAGCCCGACCGCGAAGAACATCCCGGTGATCACCAGCGGCCAGGCCATTTCTCCGCCTACGATTCCGTTGGCGATCAGAGCCATGAGCCCGGCCTGCGGGGCCGGCAGTTCAGCGGAGCCGATCGTATACGCCGCGTGCATGACATTGAGCGCCACAGCCAGCACTACGGCCGCCCCGACGACACCGATGATCTCGCCGATCTCCATGCGCCAGGGCGTTCCTCCGAGGATGTGTCCCACCTTGAGATCCTGCATCATGTCGCCGGCGATCCCCGCAGCACAGCACACGACGCCCGCCACGGCGAGTACCCCGGCTACGCCGCTCATATCGGTCAGGCCGATGGCCACCATGAGGACGGCCGCCACCAGCAGGGCCGTGAGCGTGAGTCCGGAAATCGGGTTGTTCGAGTTTCCGATCAGACCCACCAGGTATCCCGCGACCGCGGCGAACAGGAAGCCGAGAATGAGCATCACTGCCGTGAGGATGGCGGCTCCGAGCACGCTGCCGGTGAAGTAGTTGTAGAGAAAGAAGGTCGCGATTCCCATCGCCCCGATGGCGACGAACACGCGGTTCAGAGGTAGATCCACTTCGGTGCGAGGCGCCTTTTCCCCACCCTCGCCACCGAGCTGTATGTCGGCGAGTGCCTTACGGATGCCTGACACAAGCGGGCCCCGCAAGTTCCAGAGCGTCCAGAACGCGGCTACGATCATCGTCCCTACGGCCAGCGGACGGATCTGATTGAACCACACGTCTTCACTCAGTGCCACCAGGCTCGTGTCGGGCGTGAGGCTGGCGCTCAGGCCGGGATTCAGGAACACGGCCAGTGGGACAAGGAACAGCCAGCCCATGACGGCACCCGAGAACAGGATCGCCGCTACCCGGAAGCCGACGATGTATCCCACCCCCATGAGCATCGGCGAGGCTGCCGGAGTCTGCAGGTACAGGCCGCCTCCTGCATACTCCGTGCGCTCGCCGAGAACCGAGATCGACGATCGACCGAATGCTATCGCGCCGGCGGTCTTCTCCTGGATGAGCTGAATGCCGTTCGAGTTCTTGAACAGCTCCCACACCGCGGCTAGAGCGATGCCCCCGAAGACGTACTTGGCCCCCGTCTGTCCCCCCTGACCCGCCTTGACGATCTCGGCGGCGGCGACGCTTTCCGGAAAGGGCAGGTCGGCCTCGACCACGAGAGTCCGCCGAAGCACGATCACGAACAGGACCCCGACCACGCCTCCCACCAGCATGATCGCCGTGCTCTCCCAGTACCGAAGTGTGTCCCACGCGCCGGTGATCACGAATGCCGGAATCGTGAAGATCGCTCCCGCCATCAGCGACTCACCGACGGATGCGGTAGTCCGAGCGATATTTTCCTCTAGGATCGTGCCCCGGAATGGCCGCAGGACCGCCATGGCGACGACCGCGGCGGGAAAGGCGGCCGCGACCGTGAGGCCGGCCTTCATCCCCACGTAGGCATTTGCGGCACCCAGAACGATCGCCATGATCACGCCCAGCACCACGGCCTTGATCGTGAGTTCCGCCATGTGCGTATCGGCGGGAACGTAGGGAACGTCCTTATGGTCGCTCATCCCATCGCCTCCGGTGTGAGAGGGGCACGCACTGAGACCGCATCATATGGACGAGGCGGGGTCGGTGCGGTATCGTCCCGAAGTTGTCGTACGATGCCTGAGCCCGCCAGCACGAGACATCCCGCGAAGCGGGTGCGAGAGCGCCCCGCGCGTACCCTGAGGAGGAGTCATGACCTTCGTAGCGGACCTGGAGCCCAAGCCGGTGTGGGCATATTTCGACCGGATTCTCACCATTCCTCGCGGATCCAAGAAGGAGGAGCAGATACGGGCTTATGTGATCTCGGTCGCCGAGCAGCTGGGCCTCGAGTACGAAGTGGACGAGACGGGAAACGTTGCGGTCCGCAAGGACGCCACGGCGCGTGACTCTTCTGGTAGCCCCACCATTCTCCAGTCGCACCTGGACATGGTCCAGGAGAAGAACTCGGATGTCGATTTCGACTTCGACCGGGATGCGATCCGGCCGTTACTGGATGGCGAATATCTCACGGCGGAAGGGACGACTCTCGGCTCAGATAACGGCATCGGTGTGGCGACGATGCTGGCCATCATGGAGGCAGATGATCTGTCACACGGCCCCCTCGAGTTTCTGTTCACGATCGACGAGGAGACCGGACTGACGGGTGCCGGTGGCCTGGCGGACGGGCTGCTTAGAGGCAGGCGACTGATTAACCTCGATTCGGAGGAGGAGCGGGTCCTCACCATCGGCTGTGCCGGTGGTGCCGACTCTCATCTCCACCTCTCGGTTGAGAGAAGGGCGGTGCCCGGTGATTCGACCGCGGTGTCGATTCGACTCTCGGGCCTGAAGGGTGGACACTCGGGTGTGGACATCCACCTGCAGCGGGGCAATGCCGTCAAGATTCTGGCGCGAGCGCTTCACGCCGCCGCCCTGGTCGAACCCATTCGCGTGGTCGATTTCGCAGGAGGAAACGCGCACAACGCGATCCCACGGGAGGCGGACGCGACGGTCGTGGTCCCGGCCGCAGCCGACATTGCGCAGCGTGTTCGGGATATCATCGAAACGGAACTGACCGCCGTAGCATCCGAGCTTCGGACTCCGGATCCTGGAATGACGTTTCAGGTGACGACCGAGTCCGCCCCGGACGACGCCCTCACTGAACACGACTCCCGAAAGCTCCTCGCTCTCGTCACCGCGCTGCCACACGGCGTGATGGCGATGAGCAACGATATCGATGGCCTGGTGGAGACCAGCACCAACTGCGCCGTGGTAAGAGAGGACGACGGCCAGGCTTTCGTTCTCATGAGCAGCCGAAGCTCGGTCATGTCCTCTCTGAGCGCACTGCGTCAGCGGATCGGGGCCATCGCGTATCTGTCGGGAGCAGATCTTCACGAGAAGGACGGATACCCCGCGTGGCAGCCCGACGTTGATTCCGCACTGCTTAAGGTCGTGAAGGAGGTACATGAGCGGATCGCGGGAGAAGCCGAGATCGGAGCCGTGCATGCCGGCCTGGAATGCGGAATCGTGGGCGAGAAGTATCCCGGGATGGACATGATCTCCTTCGGCCCGCAGATCGACTTTCCCCATTCGCCGGACGAGCGTGTAAAGGTGGCATCGGTAGCCGAGTTCTATGACGTCCTCAGGGCGGTCCTGGCCGAGCTCGCCTGACCCGGCGGCGGCTGGCCCATTCCCGCCCGCGAGCAGCGTCCCGCGCTAGATTTCCGGGACGCTGCCCCGTCTCGTCTCTGTGGCCTCAGGACCGAGGTGCATCGGGCCACCCGCCATGAGTATCTTGTGTGAGCCGCTGAACCGTGATCTTCAGGAGGAGCAATGCTGAAGCGGGGTGAGGTCTTCGGGGTCTGGGTCTGGGTCATCGTGGTCTGGGTGATACTCGCTTTCGCCTTCGGCGATTTCTGGTGGTTCCGCCCCCTGTATCGGCAACTATTCTAGCCAGCCCCGGGCTACCTGCGATGACAGTCTCCAGCGGTCAGTGTGAGTTCGAGACCACCTCCGGGACGGACATCCTCGATGTTACCCCCGATGTCAGGGCCTTCCTGGAAGCAAGCGGCATCTCGGATGGGGTCCTGATCGTGTTCGCTCCGGGCGCAACGGCCGGGATCACGACCATAGAATTCGAGCCCGGAGCGCTGGCGGACTTCCGCCGCACCCTGGAGATGGTGGCCCCGCGAGACCAGGAGTACGAGCACAATCGGCGCTGGGGCGACGGCAACGGGCACTCCCATATCCGGGCCGCCCTGGTGGGACCGTCCCTCGCCGTCCCCGTGCTGAACGGGCGGCTAGATCTGGGAACCTGGCAGCAGATCGTGCTCTGCGACTTCGACAACCGTACGCGGCGGCGCAGAATCCGCCTGCAGGCAATCGGGGAGTAGGTGTCACCCGACAACAACCGCCCAGGGGTGCCGGGTCAGGAGTCTTGCGCCAGAGTACGCTAACGCCGACAATTCCAACGTCTATCCATATGGCGTTAGAGCCGGACTCCCGGGCACAAGGAGGTCTCGATGGCAGAGAAGAACCGCAAGAAGACCTATATGATCCTGATCGCCATCCTGATCGTGGTCGTGCTGATCACGTATCTCTGACGTGGCTCCGCGGTGCGGCGGAGCCCGTCTCGGGCATCCGCCGCCGGCCGCGGCTACAGCTCAACCCCTCTCCGGATCTGCCGTCTGGCGGTCCCGCAGGATGAACCACGCCATGATAGCGAGGATCGCCCCGATCGTCGCCAGCGCGAGTAATTCTTCGGCCACGTGGGGGAGGTGAAGCGGGAAGCCTTCGATGCGCTCACCACCGCGCAGCGCAACCCACATCGCCAGCACTACGCCCGTCAGTCCACCGCCCCCGACGAGACCGGACCCGAACAGTACTCCTTGCTCGCGGCGGCGCTCCGCCTCCGCCGGGGACTGTTTGCGGGTCAACAGCCAGCGCAACAAGCCGCCCACGAACACGGCCGCCATCGTCTCGAGGGGAAGGTAGACCCCCACAGCGAATGCCAGCACCGGCATCTTGAAGGCTGACGCCACCAGCCCGATCCCGACTCCAACCGCGATCAGAATCCACGGCAGGTTCTGGTCGAGGACGCCGTCGATCACGAGCGCCATCAAGGTGGCCTGCGGCGCCGGCAGCTCCGGACCGCCCAGACCGCCTGGCACGTTGGCGTTGAGCAGCATGACGACCAGCACCACCACTCCTGCCGACGTGATCACGCCGATGAGCTCGCCGATCTGCTGATACCTGGGTGTGGCACCCAGGATGAAACCCGTCTTGAGGTCCTGCGAAGTGTCACCCGCGATGGAAGCGGCGATGGCCACGGCAGTCCCCACCATCAGGGCCGTGGCTTTCCCCGCCATATCGGTCCACCCGAATGCGAGGAAGACCAGGCTGGTACCGAGAAGGGTCGCGATCGTCATCCCGCTCGTGGGGTTCGACGTGACCCCCACGAGACCTACGATTCGTGAACTGACGGTAACGAAGAAGAACGCGAAGACCGCGATCATCAGGCTGGCCACGGCCCGCACCGGGACGGAATCGAGGTATCCGAGGATGCCGGGGACGAACGTGAGGACCGCGAGTATCGCGAGAAGCAGGAACAGTACAGTTCGCGGTGACAGGTCGAGGTCCGTGCGGTCCGGCGCTGCGACCGAGGCGGAGACCCGACGCGAAATCTGCGCAACGCCCAGTCGAAACGATTCGATCATCGTCGGGATGGAGCGAATGAGCGTGATCAGGCCTCCCGTCGCCACGGCGCCCGCACCGATGTAGCGAACGTACCGGTTCCAGATTTCGTCCGTGCTCATATCCCGAATCAGCTTCTCAGCCTCGGGATACAGAGGTTCCGAAAGACCCGACCCCCACAGGAAGATCGCCGGGATGATGATGAACGCGGAGAGAGCTCCGCCCGCTACCATCACCGTGGCGATGCGGATTCCGAGGATGTATCCGACCCCGATCAGGGGAGGAGACACGCTGATCGTGGCCGCCGCCCTTGCAGGAAGGTCTACCTCGAACACGCCGCGCACGAGCTTCAAGCCATCCGTCATCAGCTTGAACGCCATGCCGACACCGATTCCCCAGAACACGCCCGCCGCCTGCTTTCCACCTTCCTCGGCCGCCACGAGAACTTCGGCGCACGCCATACCCTCCGGATAAGGCAGCGAACCGTGTTCGCGCTTGATCAGAAAGCGCCGCAGCGGAATCATCGACAACACGCCGATCAACCCGCCGCACATGGCCAGCAATGACACCTGGAGCCACTCTGGATTGAGTCCCCAGATGAAGAGTGCAGGGATGGTGAAGAGGACGCCCGACGCTACGGATGAGCTGGCAGACCCGACGGTCTGGGAGGTGTTCGTCTCGAGTATGCTGTGCGACAGGCCGAACGCCTGAAACACGCGAAAGGCGACCACTGTGAGCACGGCGACCGGGATGGACGTGCTGATCGTGAGTCCGGCCTTGAGTCCCAGGTACGTGTTCGCCGCCCCGAAGATGAGGCCGAGCACGATGCCCGCCGCCACAGCCTTGAACGTGAACTCGGTCAACGTCTGTCCGGCCGTCAGGGGTACGTACTCCTGGCCCTCTTCGATGACGTACGCTGTCGGGGGAAGCTTCCTTCCGCTCAACTGCTGCTCCTCGCGTGGGGGATCGTCGCCCGGGCAACCTCAGCGCTCGAAGGTCCAACGCCCGCCTCGGTCCGTCAACCTTGCGACCGGGTGTCGGCGGAGACGGGTCCGTGCCCGGCGGCTAAGACGGGGGCAGGATCTCGCCGTAGAGCTCGCCTACTCCCTCGATCCATGCACGGTAAGAGTCGCCGGGCAGCAGCGGCCCCACTCCGGCGGGCGTACCTGTGAACACGAGGTCGCCGGGGGCTAGGGTCACAAGCTCGGACAGGTGCGCCAGAGTCTCCTCTGGCGACCAGATCAGGTCCGAGATGTCTGCAGACTGCCGCCGCTCGCCGTTGACCTCGAGGCCGATCTGGCCCTTCCGCGGATGGCCGATGTCTGCCGCGGTGGTGAGGGTGGAGCAGGGAGCCGAACGGTCGAAGCCCTTCGCCATGTCCCACGGGCGGCCCGCCGCCTTGGCCGCTCTCTGCAGGTCGCGCCTCGTGAAATCGACGCCGACGCCGTAGGCGTAGATGAGGGCCCGGCACGCGGAAGGCGCGAGGGCTTGGCCGCCCTGCCCGAGCGCCAGCACGAGCTCGACCTCGTGGTGCAGATCCTCCGTGCGTGGAGGATACGGTATCGGGCCCCCGCCCGAGACGACCGCATCGGCCGGCTTGGTGAAGAAGAACGGGGGCTCGCGCTCCGGGTCACCTCCCATTTCCCGTGCATGCGCCGCGTAGTTCCGTCCAACGCAGAATATCCGGCGCACGGGGAACAGCGAATCCGAGCCTCGCAGACCGAGTGCGGGCCGCGAGAGAGCGAACACGTGGCGCTGACTCACAGGCAGCCTCTCTTGTTGGCCACGCCCACCGCGCCCGTGCGCACCAATTCGGCGATCTGGTCTTCCCCGTAGCCGAGGAGGCCGGAGAGCACGCCCTGCCCATCCGCGCCCAGTTCGGGTGGTGGGGTAAGTGCCCCCGGAGGCGCGGAGTCGAGGGTGAAAGCCGCAGTCCTTACGGCCGATGCCCCGGAGGTGGCTCGCAAGACGAGCGATGCGGATGGCGCCCGGTCGATGGCCTCGCCGACGTCCAACACCGGACCGGCAGGTACACCCTCGTTCCGGAGACGCTTCAACAGATCCTCCGACCGGAACCTGGCCATGCGTGACTCGAGTATGGGTTCCAGGATGGACCGGTACTTCACGCGGCCCACATTGGTCACGTACCGTGGATCTTCTGCCAGGTCGTCTGACTCGAGGCAGGCACAAAGACGGCTGAACTGCCGATTCGTGCCTACGGCCAGGACGATGTAGCCGCCGTCCGCGCAGCGGTACGAGGAGCCGTACGGGACGATGTTGGGATGCCCCGATCCCAGCCGGCCGGGAACGACGCCCGTCATCAGATAGTTGGCCGCCTGGTTCGCGAGTGTCGCCAGCCCGGATTCAATCAGAGATACCGAGACGCGTCCTCCCCTCCCGGTACGCTCCCGCCTGAGCAGGGCCGCGAGAACTCCCGCCTTCAGCTGGTGCCCGGCCATGAGATCCATGAGAGCCACCGGCATCTTGAGCGGACCGCTGTCCAGGGTACCGTTCATGCTCGTGAAGCCGGACTCCGCCTGGATGACCGCGTCGTATCCGACCCGGCCGTCGGAAGGCCCGTAGGCTGTGATCTCAGCGTAGATGAGGCGGGGGTTGAGGCGCTGAAGCGACTCCGCGTCCACCCGCAAACGGGCGGCATCGCCCGGCTTGTAGGACGCGACCACGACATCCGCGACAGCCACCAGATCTTGAACGACCCTGTGCCCCGCCGGCGAACCCAGATCGACGGCGATGGACTCCTTACCCCAGTTCACGCAACTGAAGTAGGCGGCAGGCGCAGACTCGTCTTCTTCGCCGGTGCGCCACGAACGGGTGACATCCCCGCCAGTGCGCGGATTCTCCACCTTCACCACACGAGATCCGAGCTCGGCGAAGAACATGCCCACCGCCGGGCCGGCGAGCACGTTCGCCAGCTCCACGACCAGCAGTTCGTCGAACACTCCGCAATCGCTCATAAGGCAAGATGCGCACGGAGTTGGCGTCGGCAAGTCGATACGCTCCGTTTGCTTCCCACGTGAGCCCGGACCACTATTGCGGCCATCCAACGCTCAACTCGAGGACCGCTCATGACGCACCGTTCTGCCTTCTCGCTGCTCGCATTCCTGCTGGCCACGCTCACCGTCCATGGCTGCTCGTCATCATCGCCGTCGCCCGAGGTAGAACTGGCTCCGGTGGTGGCTCGCGTTCAACCGGAGGCGAGCGCGGCATCGATCACCGCAGGTGACATGATGGGCCATATCGAGTACCTCGCCTCCGATGAGCTCCAGGGGAGGGACACGCCGAGCCCGGGCCTGGAGAAGGCCGCCATCTACATCGAGCAGGCGTTCAGCGCCGCCGGACTGGTGCCCGCGGGCGACGATGGTTCCTTCATTCAGCGCTGGACCTTCGAGGAGACAACCCTGATTCCCTCGGAGACCTCGGTCGAGGTCCGGGTGGGAGATGCGACCGAGATCCTGGAGTACTCCACGGATTTCTTCGTCCTGCCGTCCGGGGACGAGAGCGTGACGGCCAACCTTGCGTTCGCAGGCCCCATCGACCGCTTCCTCGGCGAGTCGCCTCCGCCCATGGGCGGAGGGATAGCGGTCGTCACAACGCCGCCGTCGATGGGAATGGAAATCCTGATGGCGGCCCGAAACGCCGCAGCGGCCGGAGCGGCAGGTCTCGTCCTGATCCTTCATCCAGAGGTGCCAGCGGATGTAATCGGAATGGTGGCGGGCCAAATCGCTGGAGCAGGAATGCCGGCGCAGGCGGTGCCCACGATCGGAGTCACCTGGGCCACCGCCGAGCGCCTGGTGTCCGGGGCTGGCTATGAACTGGAGACCCTGGCCACCGACGCCGAGGAGACGGGCAGCCCGATCCCTATGGAGGGGGTAGCGGCGACCGTTCGGACCCCGCGGGACCGACAGATCTCCAACCCACCAAACGTCGTGGGCTTGATCAGGGGCAGCGACCCGACGCTGTCCGACACGTACGTCGTCCTCACCGCTCATTTCGATCACGTCGGTATCGGCGAGGCCAACGCGGAAGGCGATTCCATCTACAACGGAGCCGATGACGACGCGTCGGGTACGGCGGTCCTGCTGGAAGTGGCCGAGGCATTCCAGTCCATGCCGCGACCGCCGGCCCGCAGCGTCGTGTTCCTGGCCGTCAGCGGGGAGGAGAAGGGGCTGCTTGGCGCTGCGCACTTCGCCGAGGAGCCGACCGTTCCCCTGGAAGGGATCATCGCCAACATCAACATGGATATGATCGGGCGAAATGCCCCCGACACTCTCATCGCCATCGGCCAGGAGTTCACGTCTCTCGGATCCCTCGCCAAAGACATCGCCTCCCGGCATCCAGAAATCGGCCTCACTATCGCTCCGGACCCGGACCCGTCGGAGCAGGCGTTCTTCAGAAGTGATCACCTCGTATTCGTGAAGAAGGACATCCCGGCGATCTTCTTTACCACGTGGGACCACGAGGACTACCACCAGCCCTCGGACGAGGCGCATGCCATCGATGCCGACAAGGCGGCTCGGGTCGCTCGGCTCGCCTTCTACATGACCTGGCAGGTCGCCGACGATCCCGAGCCTCCGACCTGGAAGGACGGCGCGCTCGAAGAGGTTCACGCCATCCTCGAAGACTCGCCGTTCTGACGGTTGCTCGGCCCATCGCCGCCACGTGACGCCGGTCTGGAGGGCGGATACATTTTTCTTGCATCGAAGCGGATCCTGGCCGGCCGCGCCGGCGAGTTCGCACCTCATGTACACTCGATCCACCGGAGGCCACGGATGGTTTCCTTCGCAGCAACGAGGCGTATTCCAATGTTCGTCACGGCGGTGCTCTTGTTCCTCGCGCCGCAGCACGTGTCCGGCCAGAGCGCCGACGTCCTCACCGAGCACCGCGTGGCCGACATCCGGTCGGTCGGCCAGGTGGTCGTTTCCCCGGCGGGTGACATGGTCGCCTACACCGTGATCGTTCCCCGACGGCCCTTCGACGACCCGGACGGCGCCGCCTGGTCCCAACTCCATCTGCTGGACGTCGCTTCCGGTGTGTCCCGAGTGTTCGTCGGTGGGGAGGTCAACGTCGGCGGAGTGGGCTTCACGCCGGATGGCACCGACGTCCTCTACCTGGCCCGACGAGAGGGGGACCAGGCCCGCGTGCTCTACTCGATCCCGGTGAGTGGCGGGGAGTCCGCACGCGCTCTCGAGCACCAGACGTCGATCGGGAACTACGCCGTCAGCCCAACCGGAGAACAGATCGCTTTTCTTGCCACGGACCCTGAGCCCGAGGTCCGGAAGAGCCTCAGAGCCGAAGGTTTCAAGGCCGTGGCGTATGAGGAGGATGTACGCTTCTCGAGAGTGTGGATCGCCAGTCGGGTTGAGGGCGGAATGAGCTTCGACCGGGCGCGGCTCCTGGATCTGGAAGGGAACGCGTCCAGTCTGGCGTGGTCGCCAACCGGAGACCGAATTTCAGTTGCGCTCGCGCCGACGCCGCTGGTGGATGACGATTACATGCATCGCCGCCTGCACATCGTGGATCCCGTTTCGGGCGCGGTCGTCGCCAGGGTGAGCAATCCCGGCAAGCTGGGAGCCACCTCCTGGAGCCCCGACGGCCGCCACCTCGCGTTCATATCTGCCGAGACGATCAACGACCCCAAGGAAGGCCGTCTCATGGTGGCCGACGCCACCACCGGCGAGTTCAGGGACCTGGTCCCGGGATTCGAGGGACATTTCACGCTTGCCGCCTGGCCAGACGAGAGCACGATCCGCTATCTGGCCGACATCGGCACCGAGACAGAGGTCGGAGAGCTTGGCGCCGATGGATCCGACCGCGGCGCCCTCGTCGAGGGCGGGCAGGCCGCGTTCAGTTCGTTCAGCATCTCCAGCGATGGCTCAGTCATGGCCTTGCGTGGGGAGACCGCGGGACACCCCGGCGAGCTGTTCCTGTGGGCCGGCTCGGGGGAACCCGAGCGTCTGACGAACTCCAACCCGTGGCTCGACGACGTGGCGTTGGCCCGCCAGGAAGTGATTCGCTGGACGGCTCGCGATGGCCTCGAGCTCGAGGGAATTCTGGTGCGACCGCTCAATGAAGTGGAAGGCCGGAGTTATCCTCTCATCGTACACGTGCACGGGGGGCCCGAAGCGCACAACAGGAACGGCTGGCTGACCTCCTATTCGCGGCCCGGACAGGTCTCGGCTGCCCGGGGGATAGCGGTGCTGTACCCGAACTACCGAGCCAGCACGGGCCGGGGCGTGGAGTTCAGCATGCTGGACCATGCGGACATGGGCGGCCGGGAATTCGACGACATCGTCGACGGGGTAGACCACCTGATCGCGACCGGCCTGACGGACGGCGAGCGCGTGGGAGTGACCGGGGGTTCGTACGGAGGGTACGCGACGGCCTGGCTATCCACTTACTACAGTGATCGGTTCGCGGCAGGAGTCATGTCCGTCGGGATCAGCAACCAGATCTCCAAGGTTGGCACGAGCGACATTCCCGACGAGATGTTTCTGGTGCACAACCGCCTTCGCCCGTGGGATGACTGGGAGCTATTCCTCGAGAGAAGTCCCGTCTACTGGGCAGATCGCTCCAACACCCCGCTGCTCATCCTGCACGGGACCGAAGACAAGCGTGTCAATCCGGGCCAGTCCATGGAGATGTACCGTCATCTGAAGCTGCGAGGCCAGGCCCCAGTTCGTCTAGTCTTCTATCCCGGTGAGGGACATGGGAATCGAAACGCAGCGGCGCGTCTGGACTACAACCTTCGAAGCCTGAGATGGCTTGAACACTACCTGGTGGGGCCCGGAGGAGATATGCCGGATCGTGACCTGGACTATGAAGAGGAGTCGGGTACGCCCACCGCGATGATACCCTGACAGACCCGCAGGCTCGCCCGGCGGATTGGAGCGGTCGGGGGAGCCACAGGAAGAGGACTGGATGGTGGGCGCTGATGCCATGGACGTCGGGGACGCATTCCTGGAAGCCGTCCGGACGGAACTGAGCCCCGGTCTCGAGCTCGTACGGGTGCTTGGTGGGGGGCGGCTCTCCACCGTGTTCCTGGCGCGCGAACCGTCACTGCGTCGGCTCGTCGCCGTAAAGGTGTTGCGCCCCGAAGCCGTTCGTCGGACCAAGGCAATGTCGCGGTTCCGCCGGGAAGCGAGATCTCTGGCCAGAGTGTCGCACCCGAACGTCGTATCGATCTTCCGAGTCGGCGACCTCACGGGACAAACTCCATACCTCGTGATGCAGTATGTACGCGGGTCGGACCTCGCCGAGCGCCTGAAACAGGCAGCCACGCTGCCGGTGCCGGAAGCCTGCTCGCTCCTAGGCTCGATCGCGTCCGCGCTGTCCGCCGTCCACTCCCACGAGATCGTTCATCGGGACGTCCGGCCCGAGAGCATACTGTGTGCTCAGGACGGGCGAGTGCTCCTCGCTGACTTCGGTCTCGCGGCCTACCTCGCCACGACCGAGGAAGGGGAAGAGAGGATTACGACAGCGGGCCACATCGTCACGGACCTGACGTACTCCGCGCCAGAGTTCTTCAGGGGGGAGGACCCGACCACGGCCTCGGATCTCTACTCGCTGGGGGTGCTGGCCTATCGGGTGCTGACGGGTTCAGGTCCGCACGACGAGACCACGGTCACGGGTCGAGTCCACGCTCAGATCCGGAAGCCTCCGGACCGACTCTCGTCCAGGGCTGTAAAGGCTCCGGACGAATTGCAGGCCATCCTCGATGCCTGCCTGCAGAAGGTCCCTTCGGACCGACCGGCGGCTGTCGAGACGGCCGCCGCTTTCGAAGCCCTGGCGAGAGATCTCACTTCCAGCCGTGCTGGGACTCCGCCAACCACGGGGGGACGCGAGCCCTTTCCCGCCACGGATGTGCCGGTGCTACGGGTACTCGGCGGGCTTGCCCTGGTCGATGCTCGCGGAGTCGTTGATCGTGCATTGCTGGGGCAGCCCAAGCGGGTCGCCCTGCTGACGTACCTCGCACTGGGGACGGAGGGGGACTTCAAACGGAGGGATTCTCTGATCGGCATCTTCTGGCCGGAGGCCGCGCCCGACAGTGCACGCCATTCTCTCCGACAGGCGCTCTACATCCTGCGGCGGGCGATCGGTGCGGATGCCATTCGCACCCGCGGGGACGGCGAGGTCGGTGTCGACCCCGGTGTTCTGGCCTGCGACGCCGCGCGTTTCGAGTCACTCTCAAGACGTGATCCCCGCGCCGCCGTTGAGCAGTACCGGGGCGACCTCCTCCCCGGGTTCTACGTGGACGATTCTCCGGAGTTCGAGCACTGGCTTTCGGTTCAGCGCCTCCGGCTGCGCCAGCTGGCTGCTCGGGCGTGGTGGCAGGTTTCCGACCTGGCTATGGAAGAGGGAAGCGTATCAGAAGCGGGACGTGCAGCCCGGCAAGCCGTGGATCTGGACCCCTTCGATGAGACTGCACTGCATCGCCTGATCAAGCGTCTCGACGGCCTCGGTGATCGGGCCGGAGCGCTGTCTGCGTTCGAGCATTTCACGCACCGCCTGAGGGACGAGTACGCGGCAGACCCGTCCCCCGAGACGGTCCAGCTG
>JAMJQR010000224.1 GCA_023554335.1 Candidatus Benthicola marisminoris | reverse complement strand
CGCCCACAGCAGCATGAGTAGCGGTAGCAGGAGCAACCGGCGGGTGCTTCCGTCCCTGCGCGACTCCAGAAGCACGAACGCGAACGCGGCCACGAGCAGGGTGGTGAACATGTGCGGCCGGGGATGCAGGTGGGCGGCCTGAAGAACCATTGAGGCGAAGGCGAACGCAAAGGCGATTAGACTCGGGACGCCGGCCCTCGTCATGGTTACATGGACAAGCCCGACTGTGGCCGCAAAAAGGAAGGACACGAGCACGACATCCCCGGCGAGGCCAGCCCACATGTGGAAGCCCGCGAAGATGATCTCCGAGAGCCACTCAAATGGGATGAACGGCTCTCCGAACATGGTGTGCGAGAACACGTCCGTGTCCGGTATGCTGCGCGTCTCCAGGATGTACGTGCCGACGCGAATGTGTCGTCCCGGATCACCGTCTGCCGCAAAGAGAGAAGGGCCCCGCATGAAGGCCGGAAGAGCATACGTAGCCAGGACCAGCAGGCCTCCGAGGGTCGGGAGGGCCCACCGGATGTATCGATCGGCTGACCGATCCACCGCTACTCTTCGTCCCCGAGGGAGTACTGGCCGACCACGGATCCCGCTCCGGGAACGTCGAGGAAGTACGACCGGCAAGCCCGGTCGAGGAGCTCGATGGACAGTGACGGCTGTACGTTCTCGTACTTCGCGACGTTACAGACGGTATCGACGATGTCCCTGGGGTGGCAGCCCCGCGGCGCCATGCGCAGGCGCTCGTAGAACTGCCTGTACACATGCTCCACTCGCGTCGGCTCGTACAGGATGTCGTTCGACTCGCAGCAACGGCGGAAGATCTCCTCGTACTGACGGCGATTGGGGCTCTCCACCATGATCTTGTAGCGGATGCGCCTGAGGAACGCCTCATCCACGAGTTCCAGGGGGTTCAGGTTCGTCGAGAAGATCACCAGGCAGTCGAAGGGAACCGGGAACTTGTAGCCGTTGCGAAGGGCCAGGTAGTCGATGCGCTTCTCGAGCGGCACCATCCAGCGATTGAGCAAGTCGCGGGGCCGCACCAGCTGGCGTCCGAAGTCATCGATGATGAACACGCCTCCACCCGCCTTCACGTGCGGCGGGGCCTGGTACACCCGCGTATGCGGATCGTATTGCAGCTCCAGAAACTCAAGGGTGAGCTCACCACCCACGAACACCACCGGCCGGCGGATCACCGCGTACCGGTCGTCGTGGGCCTGGCTTTCGTGGAAGATCGGGCTGTCCGCGAGAGGATCATCGTCCATCTTCTGGTCCGGCTCCACGAGGTCGTGGTACACGGGATCGTAGAGAACGATGATCTGTCCCTCGACCTCGAGGGCCCATGGGAGGTACACGTGCCCTCCCAGCATTCCCGAGATCGCCTCGGCGATCGTGGTCTTACCGTTACCTGCGTGGCCGTACAGGAAGAGGGAAAGCCCGGAGTTGATCGCAGGCCCGAGCTGGTCGAGGAACTCGTCCTCGAACACGAGGTGCGAGAATCCCTGTCGAATCGTCTCTTCCGTGACCTGGACGCCGCGCACCGACTGCGAGCCGATCCAGTGTCCATACTGGCTCAAGGGGACCGGGGCGGGTCCCACGTATCCGTTGGCATCCAGAGACTCACGGGCACGAGCGCGTCCCTCGCCCGTCAGGTCGAACGTATACGTGACGCGACTCTGCCCGCCTCCCCTGACTTCGACGAGGCGGCGCTCCTGGAGATCGACCAGCTGTTCGTCGAGGATGGCGAATGGGAGTCGAACGAAGGAACGGAGCTGTTCGCCGGTCCGCGCCCCAAGATTGTAGAGGGCCTTCATGATGAGGTCAGCAATCAGGCCGGTCGTGAGACCCGTATCCGCCGTGGTAACGGGCACGGGAGGCGTAGGCTGGCCGCGAGGCGCAGCGGTGACGGGAGACGTGCCCCCGGCTAGGCTATCGTTCATCGTTCTCTCCGTCGATCGAATTCGGTTCTCCCAGAGGCTGAATGAGGAGCCGGTCTCCCACCCTGGTGTCGGTGCTTCTCAACGTGCCCACCGGCAACTCCAGTGCCTGCTGCGCCTTACGATGGTACTTCGATCTCCGTCCTGGCTGCAGGTCGTGGTAGACCGCGACGACCTCGCCCTCGCCCCCTAGGAAGGCCACGTCGAGCGCCTGCTTCATGCCGTACATGTGGACGGCCTGGCAGGGATCGAGCAGCAGACCCTCACCCGGTCTCAGCGGCGGCGCTCCAAGCAATCCCTTGAGCCGGGTCCAGTACGTGTTCGCGACGCCAATGCAGTGTCCCAGGTCCATACCGCTGCGCGAGATGTTCTGAACCGCGACCCGCCGCACTAGATCCCCCCGAGCTCTTGGATCAGGTGGAGCATTGCCGGCCCGAGCACGACCACGAAGATCGCGGGAAAGATGAAGAATACGAGCGGCGGCACGAGCTTAATCGTGGTCTTCGCCGCTGCCTCCTCGGCACGCTGCCGGCGCTTGGTGCGCAGGGTATCGGAGTGTACGCGCAGGGCCTGTGCGATCGACGTGCCGAAGCGGTCCGTCTGAATGAGCATGGTGGCCAGCGACCGGAGATCAGGGAGATCCGTTCGCTCGCCCAGGTTCCGCAGGGCGTCCTCACGCGGCGTCCCCGCCCGCATCTCGAGATTCACGATCTGGAGCTCCTCGGAGAGCACCGGGCTCATGTTCTCGACTTCGTCGGCTACGCGCACCAGCGCCTGGTTCAGACCCAGCCCTGCCTCCACGCAGATGACCAACATGTCCAGGGCATCCGGCAGAGCTTTCTGCATCTCCTTCTGCCGCAGCCGGATCTTGCGCCGCAGGACTCCCGACGGCAGCATCCAGGCCGCGGCGCCCCCGAGAACGATCCACAAGAGCATGTCCGAGCCCTGCAGGGTCGGCAACAGCCCCAGGATGATCACCGCGCCCACCACGAGGCAGAGCACCCGCAGCGAGTAGTAGATCGGCACCGCATCCTGCCCCCGGTAGCCGGCGCGGATCAGCCTCTGACGCGTTTCGAAGAGGTCTTTTCGACCGCTGGCCACCCGCTCACCGAAGTTCTGCAACCAGCTCTCGAGCTGCTCGCGCTTCGCCTGGCGCTGCCTCTGGTGGGCAATGCCGCGATGTGTCCGTATGTCCTGCAGCTCCTGGAGCCGCTTGCCTACGGATCGCTCTCTTGCGGGAACGAGCTCCGCTACGGCGACAACGCCGAGTATGGCCGTAATGGCGATGAGGACCGCGACGATTGTAACCATCAGATCTCGATGTCGATGATACGACGTATGAGTAGGAACCCGACGAACTGAAGAATGGCGGCGAGCGCGATCAAGAACTTGCCCATCGGGTCCTCGAACAGGATCGCCATGTACGTCGGATTCAGTGCGGTGATCGCCATCCCGAGCAGAATCGGAAGGGCGGCCAGGATGTATCCAGTGAGGCGACCCTGCGCTGTGTAAACGCGAATCTGCCTCTGAAGCGTGAACCGTTCCCGGATCGTGTAGGCGATCTTATCCAGAATCTCCGCCAGGTTGCCGCCCACCTCGCGCTGGATCAGGATCGCCGTGATGAAGATGCGAACATCCACGAGATCGACGCGATCGGCCAGGCCGAGCAGCGATTCCTCGAGGGGCAGGCCGAACTTCTGCTCGTCGAAAATCTGGCGAAACTCCGTGCCCATCGGGTCGGGCGATTCCTCGGACACGACCTTCAGCCCGGTGGGGAAGGCGTGTCCCGCCCGGATCGAACGGCCCAGAAGGTCGATGGCTTCCGGGAACTGCTCTTCGAACCTTCGGATTCGGCGAGTCCTGAGACGCCTGACGTACATGTACGGGAACATGAAGCCCGCGACGCCCGCCAGGGCCGTGGGAAGGAGTCGCTGCGACAGGATGAAGGCGCTCGCGCTCAGCGCCGCGGCAAGGCCGAACGAGATCATGACGAACGTGCCGGGCGTCCAGGGGAGGTCCGCCTGCTCAAGCAGAAGCTTCAGGTCGCGAAACTGCGGCAGCGCCGTGAGGACCGAGTCGAACCCGGTATCGTTATCGCGTTCCCGCAGGATCGTGGTGGTCAGTCCGCCATCGCCTGCGACTTCGTCCTTGCCGGTGACTGCCTCGAGCTGCCGCCGGAAGTCCCGTCGGCGCCGCACCTCGCGCAGGCTTTCTCCCAGGAAGGCCAGCGACACCACGCCAAGCCCCACGGCCAGAAACACGACGAGGGCCGGCAACCAGTTCGGAGGAAGGAATTCCAGCATAGGAGTCGCTCCCTCAGGCTTCGATGTTTGAGAACAGGGACAACGGCAGCTCCACTCCGTATGCCATCATCCGATCCGTGAACCGGGGTCGGATACCGGTAGCCCGGAATCGCCCGACCACGTTGCCGGCCTCGTCCACGCCCTGGCGCTCGTAAACGAATACGTCCTGCATCGTGATGATCTCGCCTTCCATCCCCGTGATCTCGGAGATCGATACGATCTTTCGCTGACCGTCGGACAGCCGCTCGACCTGGATCAAGACGTTAATGGCGCTCGCGATCTGCTGGCGCATGCCCTTTTCCGGGAGGTTCAGTCCGGCCATGGAGATCATCGTCTCGAGGCGGGCGAGCGCATCCCGTGCGTTGTTGGCGTGAAGGGTAGTCAGTGAACCGTCGTGACCGGTGTTCATGGCCTGCAGCATGTCCACCGCCTCGGCGCCACGAACCTCGCCCATGATGATCCGGTCCGGCCGCATGCGCAGCGCGTTGATCAGGAGGTGCCGCTGGGAAACCGCGCCGGCACCCTCGACGTTCGCGGTGCGGGTCTCGAGCCGAACCACGTGTGGCTGACGGAGCTGAAGCTCAGCCGAGTCCTCGATCGTCACTATGCGCTCCACCGCCGGAATCGACTCCGAGAGCATGTTGAGAAGCGTCGTCTTACCCGCACCAGTACCACCGGAGATGAGCACGTTCAGGCGCGCCTTCACGATGCCCTGGCAGAGCTCCAGCATGGCCGGTGTGAGGCTCTCCGTCCGCAGAAGGTCCGGCGCAGACAGGACGTCCTTCTTGAACTTACGGATCGAGAGGTGCGGTCCGTCCAGCGCGAGCGGCTGAATGATCGCGTTCACGCGCGATCCATCCGCCAGGCGAGCGTCCACCATGGGGGACGAGTCGTCGATGCGTCTTCCGACGGCTGACACGATTCGATCGATGATCTGCAACAGGTGTCGGTCGTCCTTGAACCGGACGTCCGTCCGCTCCAGCCGACCGTTCCGCTCGATGAAGACCCTGTTGTAGGTGTTGACCAGGATGTCACTGATCGTCGGGTCCTGGAGAAGGGGTTCGATCGGACCGAGCCCGAAGATCTCGTCGAGGATCTGCGTGACGAGGTCCTCGCGTTCGTCGTAGTTGAGAGGGGTGGCTTCACGGGCGAGCAGGTCGTGGACGACCTTGCGGATCTCCTCCACCACCTGCGCCTTGTCCAGCGCGTCGATGTTGGAGAGATTCAGCCGCTCGAGGAGCTGCCGGTGCACCCGGACTTTCATCTCCTGCAGGACGCTCACGTCCTGGAGGTCCGGAAGACGAGTTCCCGCGTCCGCCTGGCGGACCGGCACACCGCTGTCCCACGGCATGTCCACTCCGCTTCCGCTGCCTTCTGCGCCTTCACCGGCTCCGTTGAGGCCCGTGTCGGGAGGGGTCTTCTCGCTCATGTGGTCTGACTCCTCTTGCTACCCTTGGACCCGAATATCCGTCGGATGCCTCCCATGAGGCCGTCCCCGTTGCTCTGGTCCGGCTCGACCCCGGTGATGTTCGTCACCAGGGACTTGAGGTCTCGCGCGAAAGTTGATCTGTCGGCCAGGACGACAGGCCGTCCGGCGTTGATGGAGTTCATCACGGACTCGAAGTCGTTCCCGAGCGTCCAATAGACCCCGAGCCCAAGAGTCTTCTCGATTTCCTTGAGTGTGATCGGGTCGCTGGCCTGATACCGGTTGACGACCAGCCGGAGCCACTCATCGCCCTTCACCGCTCCCATGCGCTCCAACAGCGGGAGACATCTGGTGATGTTCCGCAGGGACGGCAGGTCGACGTTCGTGATCAGGTATACCTGATCTGCCTGCTCGAACGTGGCCAGCGTGGGCGGAGAGAAGGACTTCGACGTGTCCACGATGATGTAATCGTAGTGTTGCTTAAGGAAATTCAGGATCTGCCGGATCTGGTCGCCCGTCACCGTCTCCGCCTTCGCGGGGTGGAACGGGGCGGACAGCAGCTCGACACCTGATTCGTGCCGCTCGATGTACGATGCGAGCAGGCCGGCGTCCACGCGGTGGAAGTTCCTCACGAGATCGACGAAACTGAACCGCGGCTCCACTCCCAGAAGTAGCGCGGTCTCGCCGAGCTCCAGGTCGAGATCCACGAGCAGGACCTTCTTGCGCGTGGCCAGGTGCAGCGCCACGGCCACGTTGGTCGCCACGCACGTGGATCCGGTCCCGCCCTTGGGACTGAAGAACGCGAGGAGCTTGGCCGGCTCGGTGCGACGATCCTCGACCTTGCGCCCGAACTTGCGGCTCAGCCGATCGATGGCTTCCTGGATGTCGGCCTCGGAGAGCGGCTTCTGGAGGTACTCCGACACTCCAGCCTGCATGGCTTGCAGCAGCTGCGCCGGCTCCAGCACGGGCCCCACCCCGATGATCCGGCGGCCCGGCGCCCCCTCCCCGAGGAACTGGGCGAACTTGAGGCCCATGACGGGGTCGTCATCCAGGTCCAGGAAGATCAGCTCCGGGTCCAGCTGCCGCAGCTGCTCCAGGCGGGCATCGTCGATCTCGGTGAACGGTACCGGGATCTCGAGACCGATGCGGAGGCCGGTGGTTTCGGCCTCGCCCTCGATGACCTGCCTCAGCAGGTCCCGAAGGTCCGCATCCGTCGAGATGACCGCGCTCTTGATCTCAGTACCGTTCATGTCAGGACGCCACTCGTTTGGTTAAAGGGCATTTCCGCCACCATCACTGTCCGTCGATCGTGGGCAGAGGCTCCAGCATCGAATCGTCCCAGTCCCAGACATCCGGCTCACCGGTGGGAACAGGCGGAGACTCGTCCATCGGCCGTACCAGCCGCGGCGTAACCAGGACCAAGAGCTCGGTCTTGTTCTGGCGCAGCTCCTTGGAGCGGAACAGGCTTCCGAGAATCGGGATGTCGCCCAGAACGGGAATCTTGTCGATGTCCTCGATCGTGCTGTTGTCCATCAGGCCCGCGATCGCGAACGTCTGTCCATCCAGCAGCTCGATCTCGGTCTCGGCCTTTCGCGACAGGATCTGCGGGATGTTGAAGCCCTGTAGCGTCAGCCCGTTCGCGAAGTCCAGGGTCGACACCTCGGGAGCGACGTGCAGCCGGATGTTGCCGCTCGGCTGGATCTCCGGTGTGAAGTTCAGTCGGATCCCGTACTCGCGGAACTGAATGGTGACGGCGCCCACATTGGCCCCGCCCTGTACCACGGGATACGGAAACTCCCCGCCCGCGAGGAACGAGGCCTCTTCTCCGTGCACGGCCAGGAGGTTCGGCTCGGCCAGGCTGCGGAAGAGGCCGTTGGACTTGAGGGCCTGGATGAAGGCTCCGATCCCGTTGTTCTGGTCGATCAGGAAGATGTTCAGAGCGTCCGAGAACGTCTGCGTCACCTCGCCCCCGATCTCGCCAGAGACCGGCAACTGGCCGCCCGGTGCCGGCGGGCGTCCGGTGGTCCAGCCGCCCGAGTAGTCGTCCCCGACCCGCAGCAAGTTGATCCCCGCTTTCTCGAGCGACGTCCGGCTGACTTCAGCGAACCGGACCTGGAGCAGAACCTGCCCGGGATCCGGAACGCTGATGTGGTTCACGATGGAGGCATCGCCCTCCTGCACGCCGAGGAAGCCGGTCGCAATCGAGACCGCGCGCTCGGCAGTGAGCTGTTGCGACACCCGGCCGGACAGGATGACGGAACCGCCGGAGGCGATCACCGCGATGCTGTCGTTGGGGAACAGATCCCTCAGGTCTTCCTGGAGGCTCTGCACGTCGGGGGCCACGTGTACCTGGTACATGCGCCGTCCGCCGGAGTTGTCCCACAGGAGCAGAGTGGTGGTTCCGCTGGCCTTGCCGTTGACTACGATCTCCTGCGAGGAGACCGGAACGGCGTCGGCCACCGCGGGATCGGCGATCGACACCCGGCGAATCACCACCGGATGCGACACCACGTGCGAGTTGCCGAGGGCCAGGTTGATCACTCCGGTGGGAGTGACGCTGCTGGCCACCGCGTCTTGCGCGGGGGCCGGCCGAGCGACGGCGAGGCAAGCGAGAACGGCCAGAGCCAGTCCACTCACCCGCAGCGAAAGGCGGTGAATTCGGGTCCGTCTGCTGACTGCGTTCATCGTGAGCCGCCCTCGTCAAGAGTTTCCGTTTCAACCTGGTTGCCGCGCCAGACCTCGATCTGCCGCTGGGGCGTCGAGGGAGGCGGCGTCGCGCGTCGCGGCGCTGAGGATCGGACGACCCGGCGCTGAGTCGGGACGAGGCTGTTCAGGCGTACGCCCTCGGTCGTCACCGAGTCGATATCAAGAGTGTTGCGCAGCGCGAGCTGAATCCGACCGCGGGTTGCTGCCAGAACGAGCGTTTCCGCGTCTTCCGGCGTAGCCAGCAGCGTGATGACGGTGACCTGAATGGGCTCCCCGTCGGTACCCTGCTCGATCACCTGCCCGGACGTCAGCACTGCCATGTTCTGCAGGATGAGCTTGGTGATTGGGTTGTCGGACTGCCCCCCAGCGTCCAGCGTGACGAGCACGTCCACTCGGGTACCGGGCACCACGAAGCCCGCGATGCTGATCACGTCGTCCACCCGAACGCTGATGCCCCTCATTCCCTCCGGAATGACGATGGGGAGTCCTCCTCCGGCCTCCTTCACCGCGATCTTGCTGGAGATCAAAGGCTCGTTGAGAACCACGTTGGTGATCACTCCCCGGCCGAGCACCTCCTCGACCGACGAGCTGTAGCCCTCGGGGACCAGCCCGCCAGGCCAGCCGACGAGCTTCACATCTTCCGCCGTGAGCACGGTACCCAGGGACAGGTCGCGAGCCGCGACCACCACCTCGGTTTCGGAAGTCTCCACCGTCCGGATCGGGCTTTCGGGCTGGCGCAGGTAGTTCAACGCCAGCCAGGCAGCGGCCAGTCCCGAGAGCAGAGCCAGTGCCATCACGATGAACAACCGTCGACTACGCATGGCCAGTTATCCTGTTTCTCGACATGGTTTTCAGGCTCACAAGTTTGAGCTTCTACCAGAGAAGACCGATCACGGCGCCGACCGCTATCGCGACGCCATAGGGAACGGTCACTGCGTTCTGAGTCTCCAATGTTGGCACCGCGTCCAGCTTCCCCTTGCTCACGGCTTTCAGCGCCAGGCCTCTCATGACCATGAAGGTTCCCGTGAGGCTTTCGGTCAGTCGCCTGCGCTGCAGGGACACGACTACGGCGAGCACACCGCCCACCAGGGCAGTCGCGAGGAGGGCGACGAAAGTGCTGTATGGTCCTAGGAAGGCTCCCACAGCGGTTAGCAGCTTCACGTCGCCACCGCCCATCCCCTTGAGCATGAACAGCGGAAAGGAAACCAGGAACGCGAGGAGAGCCCCGAGCAGACCGCTTACGAGGCTGTCGACGCCACCGATGGAAAGGCGCAGTACCAGGGCGACGGCAAGGCCGCCGACCGTGATGAAGTTCGGTATTCTACGTGTCCCGACATCGAACGCCGCACCGAATGCGGCGGTCAGGACCAGTCCGACTGCGCTGAGATCCACGGGTGGTCCCCCAAGTTCACTTCAGTTGTGTGTGCCCGGGAGGACAGCCGACCTGGCTGCCCTCCCGGACGAGCTGGCGATTAGCTACCGCCGGCGTTCTGCAGGTTCGTCGCGATGTTCTGGAACACCGTCGCGATGATCGGGCCCAGGATGCGCAGGGCGGCGATCACGACGATGGCGATCAGCGCCACGAGCAAGGCGTACTCGACGAGGTCCTGACCGGACTCGTCCGCCCACAGGGCTTTGAAGGGTGCAAGCATGTTGTTCCTCCTGCCGTTAATAGTGTGCGCGGACGCCCCGCGCGCGGATCAGACGTTCTCGAGGTTAGTGGAGACGTTGTTGAAGAACCCTCCGATCGCCGGTCCCAGAAGCGTCAGGGCCGCGATGACCACGAGAGTCAGCAAGACGAGCAACAAGGCGTACTCCGCGAGGTCCTGACCGGACTCGTCCGACCAGAGCCGCCTGAAATGCTGTGTCATAGCTGGTATTCCTCTCGCGTGACATCGTTTTCCTGAACCCCCGGGGGACAATCACCAAGGTTCCCCGCGAACTCAGCGCAGGCACGACCCACTGAACGAATCGTGCCACGCCTTTGACCCGATCTCACCTCGGGCCTGCCAAGAACGGTCCGCCCCGTAACAGGCAATCCCCGTACCGTGGACTGCCCGAAGGGGCGTGGTGGCCGTAACTGTATGGAAATACTGCATATGGAAGTTGGCGGAGGTGGTAGGGGAAAACAGCGGCAGCCTGACGATCTGTGCCATCCGGTTGCAAACTGCACATGATGTCGGCTTCAAGGTGGGAGCCGGATGGACCCGGATCAGGCCTGTGAGAATGTTGCACATCTGTCACGCACTGTCCCTTTCGGGCTGCCGGGGTATTCCGTGGCGTACGAGCGTGCAACCGCCATTCTGCCTACGATTCCGCCCTTTTCGCCTGTTGGGGCCTGCGCAACATCAAATATACCGGTGTCCCCGGATTGTTGCACGAGCGCTACACTTTTGGAATATCGCTGTGGGGGGGGTGCTGCACGCAAGGGGTAGGGCCGCGCGCCGCCCGCCGGTCGCCCCGGCGTCAGCCTGGGGCCTGCTCCGCCCCGGCTGCAGTGCAGTAGCGGACATCCGTGAGGTTGTCCCCGACGTAGACCAGCTCGCACACGTTCCTGCCGAATCCGTCTACAAACGGCTCGCGCTGGCTCGACACGAACCACTGGTAGCGCGTCTCGTCCCCCGTGATCCGGGAACGCCAGAAGCCGTTGCCCGTGCTCCCTTTTCTCTTCGGGTTCGTGATCACGTCACGGTGTTCGAGCGTCATTCCCGGGATGAACACGGCGTCGGTGACAGCCTTCAGGATGTCGGGATCCTCATCCGGGTTGGACGCGACCCACTCGGCCCGCACGTCGGGTCCGCTGATGTCAGACTTGGCTCCGCCGGGGTCACCCGGCAGGTAAGCTTGACCCGCACAGGCCGTGAAGAGGGCACCCGCGAGTAGAAGGGTCGGGAGTCGGATCCATGTTCGCATGATGAAGCTCGCGTAGACTTGGGTGGTCGAGTGCCCCGGGCGACGGCCGTCGAAAACATGACGCCGTTGGACACCGGGCGCCAGCCACAGATCAACCAGGGAGAATCCCGGGGCAGCTTTCAAGCAGGACGGCCGCTGCTGTGGCCACGCTGACGCCGACGAGAAACACTTGCGGCAGGCGCTCACCGTGCTTCTGAGCCTCACGGCAATGCGGGCACAGCTTGGCATCGTCCGGGATGATGGCTTCGCAATTCCGACACTGTTTCAAGGCCCGCCTCCGGTTTCAGGGTCCGCGGTGGTGCTGTCCGCTTCCATGGATACTCCGGCGGCGTCCTCGCTGATCCAACGGACGAGGAAGCTGCCCCCCAGCAGGATCGTCAAGTAGTTGAGGAAGAACCTCCACACCGCGGTATACGCGACGAGCAGCCGCTCCTCAAGGAAGGGGCTCATGAGGGCGGGCGCGAGCATCTCTCCCACCCCGCTCCCGCTGGGAGTGGGCATGAAGTAGAGGAGGAACTGAAGCAGGATGTGAAGCGTCACCACGTTCCAGAACCCTGCGTCGACACCGAAGCCCCTGAGGATCACCCAGCCGAGCACGAAACGGGAGCCGAACTGCAGCCCGTTGGAGAGCACGGCCAGCACCAGGGCGAGTTTGCCCTTCCGCCCGTAGATGATGAGGCTCCCGTGGAGCTCCTGCAGGACCTTCAGGATCTTCCGGATGCGGGGGGTGCGGCCGAACACCCGCAGTAGCACCAGCCGAGGCAGCCGCGGCGCTGCGGCCAGCAGGATCACCATGGTGCCGACCCCGGCGAATCCCAGAGCCGACCATTCGAACAGCGTCGCGGCGGAGATGTTGGCGACCGGCAGCTGGATGTCCTCGATCGCGCCCGCTGCGCCGAAGAACCATGCGGCGAACCCAGCCAGCGACAGAAACGTGAGGTTGACGATGACGCTGGCGAAGTTCGTCGCGACGGTGCGCCCCAGCGATACCCCGTTCCTGACGAGTCCATACAGGAGGGCGGGTCCGCCCCCGGTTCCCGAGGGCGTGAGATAGGCCAGCGCCGCCGAGACCCCTCCGATCTGAGCACACTTCAGATAGGAAAGGCGGATCCCGAGCGGTCGAGTCAGCAGCCAGATGCGTACGCCGCTTCCGAACCAGTCCATTGAGGCGAGCGCGAGCGCCGGGAGCGCCCAACGGAGGTCGAAGTTGCGGAATCCGTCGATGCTCCCGCGCAGGTCCTGAGTGATCAGGAACAGAGCGCCGAAGCCGAGGAGCGTCGCCACCACGAACACGGTGATCCCGGCGCGCACGGCCCCCGCGGGAAGTCGGAAGCCGGGGGTCGAGTGGGGCGCTATGGGCTCGGGCATGCCGTCCGGATCGCGGTGACGCGTAATTCGGCCGGGATAGTCCGGAAGAGCCGGCCGGCCGGGCGGCCGCGCTGGCAGGCACCCGGGGTCTCGGATAGCATAATAGGGGTTTGACGGCCACGTGGGGAGCGGGCCAGCTTCGGCGCGCGGCCCATACAGAAACGAACGGAAGGCTCTGTGAAACGATACCCTGCGTACGATCCTCCTGAATATGTGAAATGGCAGCCGGATCCGACGCTACTCGACCGGTTTCGCGACACGATCGAGCGACAGCCCGACCGGGCCTCGATCGTCGCGGATCTCGGTGACGCTGCCCTGACCGACCTGTACCGGGGCCTGCTCCGATTCAGACTCCACGACATCGCGTTGAAACGCTGGGTCAAACGTGGCGTGATCTCGAAGGCCTGGTTGGGTACCGGAGAGGAGGCCGTGACGGTCGGCGCCGTGCACGCGCTTCGACGTGGCCCAGGAGGCGACGTGGTGGCACCGATGATCCGGAACGCCGGCGCGTGCCATGAAATGGGGATGTCCGTAGCCGACCTTCTCCGCGCTTACCTCGGCACGGCGGACGCACCAACTCTCGGGCGGGACTTGCACGCGGGCGAT
>JAMJQR010000026.1 GCA_023554335.1 Candidatus Benthicola marisminoris | reverse complement strand
GAGCAGATCCGATTCACGACGTCCGTGGCGGACGCGCGTGTGGCCGAACCTGATCCCTCCGCGGCGAGATACGGGGGCGTCGATCCCGCGGAGCTCGCGCACCAGCTCGAGAACGAGATGAAGCAGGCTGCGCAGGCCCTGGACTTCGAGCGGGCGGCTCGGCTGCGCGATGAGCTGTTCGAGGTGAAGGCCGCGATCGAGACCGGCTCGCGCCGTCCGCGGGGGAGGCGACGCCGGTGAGCGCGCCTACCCGCGCCTTCGAACTGACCGAGCCCGCACTCGAGTCCTGGGGTCGCGCCGTGGGTCGGGCCGCGGCGGAGAGTTCCGTGTTCGTTTGCCTTTACGGCGAGCTGGGCGCCGGCAAGTCCACCCTTGCACGTGCGGCGTGCCGGGGAGCGGGCGTCATGGGCCCCGTTCCCAGCCCGACGTTCACTCTGGTGAATCAGTATCACGGTAAGGCCGGGCTCGTGATTCAGCACTCGGACCTGTATCGCATCGAGGCCGGGGAAGCCCTCAGGGACATGGGGTGGGAAGATCTCCTGTGGGCGGAGGGCCCGGTCTTCGTAGAATGGGCGGACCGTGCCGAGGGCTACCTGCCGGAGGACCGGTGGGACATCCATCTCGGCTTCGTGTCGGACCCGTCCGTGCGGCGCGTCGTTCCCACAGCGCGCGGTGGGGCGCCGCCCATCCCGGAACCCGAGCACCGGAGCGGCGGATGCTGATGCTCGCGCTGGACACGAGCACGCCGCAGGGAAGCGTTGGAATCGGCAGGGACGGCCAGGTGCTGGCCGAGTCCGTCCTCTCCGTTCGGGCGACGCACTCGGAGGTGGTGCTGCCGGAAGTAGACCGCCTCCTCGGCGAGTGCGGGATCCAGCCTGCGGATCTCCAGGCCGTAGTCGTGGGTGGAGGTCCGGGCTCGTTTACGGGCGTGCGAATCGCGGCCGCTCTGGCCAAGGGCATGTGCCACGCGGGCCGCCTGGAGCTGTTCTCGTTCTCCAGCCTGGCAGCCGTAGCCGTCGGGGCGGGGTGCGACGGTCCCGTGTGCGCGATGTTCGACGCCCGGCGAGGGCAGGTGTATGCCGCGGGCTACCGGGTGGACGAGGGAATCGAGGAGCTGTTCCCCCCGGTGGCGGCCCCCGTGCAGGAGGTGCTCGGAGATCTCGCCCGCCCGCCCGACTGGTGCTTTTCCGGCGACGGTGTCGGGCCTTCCCGGGAGCTCATCCTCGCGGCTGGTGGTCGCGCCATCGAGGATGATCGCTGGGTGCCCCGGGCCTCCTCCCTGATCTGGCTCGCCGCGGTCGCCCCTGAGCTGGGGCGTGTCCCCGATCCCGGAACCTGGGAGCCGGGCTACGTGCGACTCCCGGCCGCGCAGCGCGGCCCGGCAGGGGCATCGTGAGCACCAGGTCGCCCCTGGACCAGGTTACGGTGCGATCGATGCGACCCGCCGATCTGCGCAGCGTAATGGTGATTGAACGCCGCTCGTTCACTGCCCCGTGGGAGGAGGCCACGTTCCGCGGTCTCATGCGGCGGCCCAGTGCCGCCCTCCTGGTGGCCGAACGTGAGAGCGAAGTCGTCGGCTACTCGGTCACCTGGTTCGCCGCGGACGAGGCAGAGCTCGGGGACATCGCGGTCCTGCCGGAATTGCGGGGACTGGGCCTGGGACGGCTCCTCCTGGATGAGAGCATCGCCTTGGCCCGGGAGCGAGGCACCAGGTCCCTGTACCTGGAGGTTCGCGAGGCCAACCGGGTGGCGCGCGAGCTCTACCGATCGGCAGGTTTCGAGGTGGCGGGTGTGCGCAAACAGTACTACAAGGAGCCCGTCGAGGATGCGATCGTGATGAGACTGGATCTCGACCGTAAGGTGCGTTGACACGCCGAGTAGCGGCCGTCTAGTTTCTCAGGGTGGCCCGCGTGCTGCGGGCATTTGGCGTTTACAGATGCGTAAAGCATTACGTGACAAGAGGATGTAATGGCTCGCTCTCTCAACAAGATCATGCTTATCGGCAACCTTGGCCGCGACCCGGAAGTCCGGGTCACCAATTCCGGCACGCGGGTTGCCTCTCTGTCCGTCGCGACCAGCCGGGAGTGGACGGACCGAAACGGCCAGCGGCAGGAAAAAACCGAGTGGCATCGGGTGTCCTGCTGGGACAAGCTCGCGGATGTGTGTGAGCGCTACCTGTCGAAGGGCGACCGCGTCTACATCGAAGGCAGCGTGGAGTACCGACAGAGCGAGCAGGATGGCCAGGTCCGCTACTTCACGGACGTCAGGGCGCGCGAGATGATCATGCTGGGCGGCCGGGGAGAGCGTTCGGATTCGATGGCCGGCCCGGCGACACAACGTTCGGCGGGATCCAGTATGTCGGACTTCTCCAACGACGCGCTCGCCGGAGAAGACGACCTGCCCTTCTGAGGAGGCAGTTCATGAACGGGGCGATCCGAGGCCTCACAGCAGCCGCGGCGGTTTTATTGCTAGCCGCTCCTGCGTGGGCCCAGGAGACGGGCCGGGCGCACGAGGTGCGGACCGGTGAGACTCTCTGGGAGCTGGCGTCCCGGTACCTGGCGGATCCTTTCCGCTGGCCCGAGATCTTCGAGCTGAACGTGCGTGTCATCGAGGACCCCCACTGGATCTACCCGGGCGAGATGCTCCGCATGCCGGGTACGGACGCAGAGTCGGCGCGCAGGGCCGGAGCCCGCGCCGAGGCGCGTGCCGCCGATCCTGCAGCGCGTGCGGGGCGTGAGGGGGCGCGAGAGCGGTCACCGACGGACCAGGAGGCCGACGCGCGCAGGTCGTTCGGTGAGTCGGGCCAGTTCCCCGAAGGTTCAGTCTTTCGGGCCGATCCAAGCGCCCCATCCTACGGCCAGCTCTCGATCGCAGAGACAGAGCCCAGTGCAGTTGTATCGGTGAGCGACTTCTACAGCGCCCCCATTCTGGCCGACCGAGCCTCGTTCATGATGTCCGGCACGACGCACCGGGTGGTGGCCGAGGCACATCCGTCGATCCGGCTCCCGCGCGCGGCGCGTCTCAACGACGAGGTCGTGCTGTACCTGACCGGAACCGAGGCCGAGGTGGGTGACTACCTGAAGGCGGTGCAGTGGGGCCGATCCATGGGCGAGGCCGGGCACGTACTTCGAACGGTCGGTGCAGTCCAGGTCACCCGGACCTTCCAGTCTCCCGACAGCGTTCGCGCCGTGGTGGTTCGAATCTTCGGGGACTATCGGGTGGGCGATCCGGTGGTGCTGGCCGAGGAGTACACGATCGTGCCCGGCGTGGAGCCCGAGCCCGAGTCCAACGGCGTCGTGGGCACGGTCCTCGGGTTCACCGAGGACCAGGTCCTTCTAGGGACGGGCGAACGCCTGTTCATCGATATCGGGTCGGCGGACGGCGTGCAGGTCGGCGATGTGTTCGCCGTGTTCTCGGCGGACGAGCCGGCGGCCGAGACCGCGTTCGTCGAAGACCGCCTGACCACGGTCCGAGTGATCCACGTGTCGGAGACTACGGCCACCGCACGAGTGACGCAGGTGCGCGATGCGGGCATGCGGCCCGGCGTGTCCGTGCGGCGGATCGAGCGGATGCCGGGCTAGGAAGCTGCCCGACAACACAACGGAAGTGAAGCGTCCCGCCGATCGACGGGGCGCTTTCTTCATCGGGATCGAGCGTCTTTCGGCGGATGGCGGGCGCAAATAGCTTGGCCGCGGCGCACGAGCGAGCGGCCGGCGGGCCGCTCCGGCGAGCCATGAGAAAAGTGGAGACGATGCCGAAACTAGGACGGAAGGTGCTGGTCACCGGCGGAGCGGGGTTCATCGGGTCGCACGTGTGCGACGCGTTCAACGCCGCGGGCTGGGCAGCAACGGCGCTGGACGACCTCAGCTCGGGCAAGAAGGAGAATCTGTCTGAGGCGGCGCGCCTCGTCGTGGCGGACATCCGTTCTCCGGAGGCCGCCGACCTGGTGCGGACGGGTGGTTTCGACGTCGTCTGCCACCACGCAGCGCAGATCGACGTGCGCGTATCGGTGGATCGGCCGGACCACGACGCGGACATCAACATCATGGGGCTTCTCAACCTCCTCGAGGCGGCGGTCGCCGGAGAGGTCCGCCGGTTCGTGTTCGTCTCCTCCGGCGGAGTCGTGTACGGCGAACCCGAGGACCTGCCCATCGGAGAGCTGGCGCCGAAGCAGCCCCTCTCGCCGTACGGGGTGAGCAAACTGACCGGAGAGCACTACCTGCACTTCTACCGGCAGATCCACGGGCTCGAGGGCGTATCGCTTCGCTACTCCAACGTGTTCGGACCGCGGCAGGATCCGCACGGAGAAGCCGGCGTGGTCGCCATCTTCGGGCGCAGCGTGCTCGAGGATCGACCGCTCACCGTATACGGCGACGGGGAACAGACACGCGACTACGTGTATGTGGGAGACGTGGCGCAGGCGAATCTCCTGGCCGCCGAGCTGGATATCTCGGGATCGGAGACCATGGACGACGTCGCCTTCAACGTTGGCACGGGAACGGAAACCAGTGTGAATGAGCTAGCGAGAGCGGTGATGAGGGTCGCCGGCAAGGAGGTACCGGTGGAGCGGCGCCCGGCACGTCCGGGTGAGCTCCAGCGCAGCTGCCTGGACTCCGGGAAATTGCAGGATCTCGGCTGGCAGCCGGCCGGCGATCTGGATGCCGGCCTGGCTTCGACCTACCGGTGGATCGTCGGAGGCGGCCGATGACGCTGCTTTCGCTGAGCCCGATGATCCAGCAGGCCAACACCATCGCCTCGAGCCCCTGGGACCTGATCCTGGGAGCGACGCCGGTCACCAAAGTCATCCTCATCCTCCTCGCCGCCTTCTCCCTCTTCTCCTGGGTCATGATATTCTGGAAGTGGTCCGAATTCAGGAAGATGCGTGAGTCCGGCGACACGTTCGTCGCGGGTATGGAATCAGCGGCGGGCCTGCGGGACGTGTACCAGACGCTGACGCGCCTCGAGGAATCCCCTTACACGCGGGTCTTCCGCCGCGGGGTGAACTTCTTCACCGAGCTCCGGCCGACGGCGCTGCGGGACGACGGGCACGATGCGCCGGGCCTTTCGTCGGCTCAGCTGGACGCCCTACGACTGGTGCTCGGGAAGGAGCTCGCCGAGGAGCGGGATGACCTCGCGCACGGACTGCCGTGGCTTGCGATCATCGGCTCCGTGAGCCCCCTGATGGGTCTGATGGGAACCGTCGTCGGTGTGATGAACTCGTTCATAGGGATCACCACCCAGGGCTCCGCCAACATCGCGGCGGTCGCGCCGGGCATCGCCGAGGCTCTGGTCACGACGGTCGTGGGCCTCGCCGTCGCGATTCCTGCCGTGATCGCGTACAACCACTACGCGGCCAAGCTGGGCCTGTTCACGGGCGAGCTCGAAGGCTTCGCGAGCGAGTTCATCGGCACTCTGGCGCGCGAGGGCCGCGTATGATCGGAGGGCGACTGGGCGGCGGTCCCGAGAACGGTCTGCCCGTTCGGGCCGAGATCAACGTCACCAGCCTGGTGGATGTGGCGTTCACGCTACTGGTGATCTTCATGATCACGGCGCCCATCCTCCAGGGCGGCGTCGAGGTCGCCGTGCCCAAAGCCCCCTCCGCTCCGCTGCAGGTGTCCGAAGGCCTGGTGATCACCGTCGACCGGGACGGCCAGATCTACGTGGACGACGATGTGTTCACCCGAGACGAGTTCGCGGCCACCATCGTGCAGATGGTGGAGCGTCGCGGAGGGCCGACCGTGTACGTG
>JAMJQR010000223.1 GCA_023554335.1 Candidatus Benthicola marisminoris | reverse complement strand
CTGTTCATCCTGCCGGCCATGTTCAGCGTGGCCGAGCTCGCGACGGCCATGCCGCGAGCGGGCGGCGCGTACTTCTTCCTCGACCGGGCCCTCGGGCCCCTGGTGGGCACCGTCGGCGGCCTCGGCACGTGGCTGGCGCTCGTGCTGAAGAGCGCCTTCGCCCTCGTGGGGATGGGCGCGTACCTCGGCCTGTACTTCGACATCCCGATCCGCCCGTTCGCCATCGCGCTCACCCTGGCGTTCATGCTCATCAACATCGTGGGCGCCAAGGAAACGAGCGGCCTCCAGCGCGTGCTGGTTTCGGCCCTCGTGGCCATCATGGTCTTCTTCATGGTGCAGGGCGTCGCGGCGATCGTGAGCGGGATCGCGGGGCCGACGCCGCCCGAGACCCTCGGCGACCGGTTCTCCCCGTTCTTCGCCTTCGGATTCCAGGGCTTCGTGGCCACGGTGGGATTCGTGTTCGTCTCCTACGCCGGGCTCACCAAGGTGGCCAGCGTGGCCGAAGAGGTAGAGCGGCCCGATCGCAACATTCCGCTCGGCATGGTGCTCTCGCTTCTAACGGCGGCCGTCGTCTACACGGTGGGCGTGGCCGTGATCGTGGCCGTCCTGCCTCCCGAGCAGTTGCGCCAGGACCTGAGGCCGGTAGCCACGGCAGCGGAGGCCTTCTTCACGTGGCTCCCGAACGGGATCGGCGTGGGGCTGATCGTGGTGGCGGCCGTGGCGGCGTTCGCCTCCACCGGGAACGCCGGTATCTTGTCGGCCTCCCGCTATCCGCTGGCCATGGCCAGGGACAACCTGGTGTCGACGCGGTTCGGAAAGCTCGGCCGTTTCCACACGCCGACGTTCGCGATCCTGGTGACGGGGCTCCTGATGATCCTGTCGATCGCGTTTCTCGACGTGGAGGGCATCGCCAAGCTGGCGAGCGCGTTCCAGCTGGCGCTCTTCGCCCTCATCTGCCTCTCGGTGATCATCATGCGCGAGAGCCGGATCCCGGGGTACGATCCGGGATTCCGCTCGCCGCTCTACCCCTGGATCCAGATCTTCGGGTTCGTCACGCCCTTCTGGCTGATCGCCGAAATGGGCGAGCTGGCCGTGATCTTCACCCTCGGGCTCATCGGGCTGACCATCGGGTGGTACTTCTTCTATGGCCGCTCACGCACCGCGCGGTCGGGCGCGATCTTCCACACGTTCGCGCGGCTCGGGGAGCTCCAGCACGACGGCCTCGACGTCGAGCTCCGGGGCATCGTCCAGGAGAAGGGGCTCCGGGAGGAGGACCCATTCGACGAGGTCGTGGCCCGGGCACCCGTGCTCGACCTGCCCGCGGGCCAGTCGTTCCCGGCGGTGGTCGCGATGGCGGCCGGCAAGCTGGCCGAGCTCACCGGCGTGCCCGCCGAGTCGCTGCGCGTGGGCTTCGAGGAGGAAGTCCGTGCCGGGTTCATGCCGGTTGCGAAGGGCGCCGCCATGCCGCACCTGCGGGTGGCCGAGGGCCTCGAGCGGCCGAGCCTGCTGATCGCGCGCTCCGTCTCCGGAATCGAGATCCGCGAAGCCGGCGAGTCCGTGCACGCGATCCTGTTCCTCCTGAGTCCACAGGACCGGCCGGGGCAGCACCTGCGCTTGCTCGGCCACCTGGCCACGCATGTGGACGACTCCGGCTTCGTGGAGCGCTGGCTCCGGGCGGAGGACGCCCACGAGATCCGTCACACCCTGATGCGGGAAGAGCGCTCGCTCTCCCTGCGATTGGACAGCGACGGCCCGCTGGCCGATTGGATCGGCTTGCGCGTCCGAGAGCTCGAGCTGCCCCGGGATTCACTGGTGGTGCTGATCCGCCGCGACCGACACGGCCTCATCCCGCGCGGCGAGACCGTGCTCTACGAAGGGGATCGGCTGACCGTGATCGGAGGGCCCGCCGCGATCCAGCAGCTGGACGAGGCCTACGGAGGGGACTGAGTCGCCGGCCTAGCCGGCGGCCTGAAGCTCCTCCAGCAGCGCGCGCGCCTCGGCGGCCGGCCGGAACTCGGCGTCGGCCTCGGCCCATGTGTCGAGGACCTGCTCGAGCACCGCCACTGCGTCGTCCGTCCGCCCCTGGCCCGCGTAGACCTGCGCCTCCAGGAACCGCGATTTTGGACTTCCCGGCAGGCGCTCCACGAGATACCCCACATCGGGCTCGGCCTCGTCCCAGCGCTCGAGGGAGATGAGGCAGGCGGCCTCCCACGCGAGAAACGTCAGATTGCCTTCCGACAGCTCCTGCGCGGATCGGAAGCTCTCGAGCGCTCGCTCGCAGGTGCCGTCCTCCTCCCACGCGAGTCTACCCTCGGCCCAGACGATGCGGGCGGTCCGACCGGGCGCCTCCCCGAAGGCCTCGTTCAGGGCCCGCAGGCCGTCCAGCGAGGCACGGGCTGACTCGAGGTCGCCGCGGTCAAGGTGGATCTGCACCGCCGGCACCTCGAGCACGTAGCTCCAGGGCGGGGAGACCGAGGCGCGAAGGCTGTCCACCTGCCTCAGGGCAAAAGCCTCCTGCCCCCAGTCCGCGGCAAACGTGAGAGCCTCGGAGTTGATGACCTGCTGCACGGCCTGGATCGGCGCCGAGGATTCGGTGATCGCCGCCAGGCGCTCCAGGTACGCGGCGCGCAGGGGCCCGTACTGCCCACGGTTGTAGTAGTACGTTTCCCGGACGCCGCTGATCAGATCGATCTGCTGAGGCGTGCGGGCGAGGCCCTCCATTTCCTCCAGTCGGCGGGCCGCGTCGTCGTGTAGACCCTGCCGCATGTCCAGACGCGCCAGCTGCCCGAGCACGTTCGGGTCGTCCGGCGCCACGGCCCGCGCCCGCTCCAGATCCTCGCGGGCTGCGTCGAACTCGAGCAGGCTGGTGCGCGTGGCGGCGATGTCGAGCCGGGTTTGAACGTCCGATGGCTGGAGCTCCGCCAGCTTGTCATAGTAGACGAGCGCGCTGTCGTACTGCCGCTTGCCCCGGAATCCTGCTGCGATCGTCTGAATCGCCTGCACGTTGGCCGAGTCCATCGCGAGGAGGGCGCGGTACTGCCTGATCATGCCGTCCACGTCACCCTGCATGGCGTGCGCTTGACCCAGGAGCTGCCGAGCCATGAGGTCCTGCGGGTAGAGCTCGGCCCAGTAGTTCCCGGTCTGAAGGGCGCCCGCCGGGTCCATGCGAAACACCATGCGGTCGATCATCTGTAGGAGAAGCCGGCTGCGCTCGGGAAGACGGTACGAGTGCCTGAGCGCCTCGGCGATCCCCTCGCGGGCGGCCGGCTGATCGCCCATCAGCAGCGCGGCCGACGCGTCCGCCCCGTAGGCCGACGCGAACGAGGGGTCGGCCTCGATCGCCCGCTGCGCTGAAGCCCGCACGTCGGCGAGCCGGTTCTCGAACATGGCGACCCGGGTCTCGGACATGGCCCTGAGCGCTTCGGGAGACTCCGTGAACATCTCGGCGATCGGAAGGTCTACGGACTCCGCGATCTGCCACTCCGGGATGCCGAGGTCGCGGCGCACGTCCAGCGACATCCGGTCCGCCATCTCCAGGGGGTCGGTGCCGCGGTAGGTGCGCTCCGCGATCTCGCGCGCGTTGCTGGAATCGTACAGCCGCGTCCGAACGACCAGCGTCTCGCCCTCCTGCGCAAGGATCTCGCCCGTCAGGAAGTGCCCGGCGCCCGTCGAGCTCGAGAGCTGACGCTTGAGGGCCAGGGGGATGTCGTACGGAAGCACGAACCCGGCCTCGGCCAGCCGCTGACGGACACGGGGATCGTTGACCTCGAGGGGCGTGACCCACAGGTCCTGGTAGAGGTCCTGCGCCACTCCCATCCAGAGAGCCGCACGCAGCCAGTCGAGCTCAGGATCGCCCGACTCGTTATCGAAGTCCCACACCAGGACGTTGCGGCGAAACTCGGCCTTCGGGATCACCCGCTCGACCGTGTTGCCGTCGTCGTCCTCCAGCAGGCGTACCGTGGTGGCCGCGCCCAGCTCCTTTCCGCTGAATACCATCGCGAGAACGCCACCTGCCAGCACCAGGTTGAGGCCGATGACCGCGCCGTCGATGCGAGTCCACTTGTCCTCGCCGGGAGCGCCGTGCCGCCACGCCAGGATGGCCACCGCGGGGAGGAGCAGGAGCAGCCCGGTGACCACGAAGTTCGTGAGGTTGGGCGAGAGCGCGTACTGGTTCACCGCCCAGTCCGTGAACTCGAGCAGGATCCAGCTCGTGGCCAGGTAGGCCCCAACAATCTGGGGGACGCGGCGTCGGAACAGTTCGCGCATGCGGCTAGCCGTCTCCTGTCATGAACCGAGATCGACGCGGGCGAGCCATTGCTTCACGGCCCGGCTGCCGCGCGGCCCTCCGTCTCGCGAAGGACCACCCGAATATAGAGGGAAGGGGGCGGGAGGCCTACGGTGAGGGGAGAACCGCTACCCCACGGGTCCTACGTACCGGTCCAGCCAGTCCAGCATCTCCGCGATCGCCAGGTTCGCGTTGTAGGAGAGCACGAAGTGGTTGGCGTCGGTGATGACGATCTTCTTGTCCTCCTCGGGCGTTCCCAGGTTCTCGAAGAACGGCATGATCGACGCCTCGAGTGGGAAGAACGAGTCGTACTTTCCGTTCAGCATGAGCGTCGGCAGGGTGACCCGTGGCAGGAAGTGGAACGGGTCCGCCATGGGCTGAACCGCTTGCATCTCCAGCCCGCCCACCACGAGCAGGCTGGCCTTGAAGCGTCGTTCGACCGCCGTCAGGATCCCGCCCATCACGCCGCCCCAGCTGATGCCGAGGTAGGAGGCGCGGTCGGCATCCAGGTCCGGCCGGGTCTCGACGTAGTCGATCGCCCGTCCGATGTCGCGGCCCCAGGCGATGACGTGATCCCGGTACAGGTTGGACTCGTCCTGGATGTCCGACGCCAGGTCGCTTCCTCGCTCGTACGTGCCCTTGTACACGGGATACACCAGGGCGCGCCCGCTCCGGAGCACGAAGTCGAGGATCCCGATATTCATGTCGTCGTACGAGCGCTTGTACAGATCGTTCGAGCCGGGGAAGAAGACGACGGGTTGGTAGGGAGCGGTTCCCGGACCCTCCAGAGGAAAGAACATGAAGACCGTCAGGCGCTCGTTCCCGTACGCCGCGTCCATCTCTATTCGCTCGCGCACATAGTTGGCTGACGTGTCGACGCTGATGACCGCAGCGTTCAGCGGCGTACGGTCGTACGCGTACATCTGGCGGTACACTTCGAACACCTCGTCGGAGACGGGCGTCTCGGCGTAGTAGTCGCGGAAGGCCTTGTCGATCGGGGCGCCGGCGGCCGCGACGTTCGTGGTATCCGGATACATGACGAGGCGAAGCCCGTTGGCGGGCGAGCGGTCGAACGCGAGTGACGTGATGGCGTCGTTGAATGCGTACTCCGGGTCCGCCCAGCCGCCGCCCTGGTTGTACCGCGACTCGCCTGACGCGTTGCGCGTCCACTCGCGGACGTTGCCGGCCATATCGTAGATACCATCTCGCGTTACCCCGTTGTACTCGCCTACCGGCGCCGGACCCGCGCCCGCGTAGTTGCTGAGCGGGACCACGTGGTTCGAGCTGAACGGATCGGCCGCCGTGTACCAGTGATACACCGTGGGCAGCGCCTTGCCTGCGAAGCAGGCGTACGCTTCGGCTTCATACCAGCTGATGCCGCCCACCGGGTAGTCGTCTTGGCCCTCCGGGTAGCTCCCCACGTCCCAGCCGCTGGGGCCGGGTCTCCCCGTCCGGTCCACGAACCCGGCCACCGCCTCATCGAACGTGAGGGTCTCGCCGTCCCTCACGAACGGGTGGGTCCAGCAGGCCGGATCCCCGTACCCGCCCGCGTCCACGAACTCCTTGTACTGGCGGTTCGTGACCTCGTGGATGTCCATGAAGAAGTCGCCGAGCGCCAGGGAGTCGAGCTGCTCCAGGCCCGGTGCCCAGATCTTGGCCGAGCCGCCGCTCACCCGCGCCATGCCGGCGTGGAGCGTCTCCTCCGTGTCGAGCAGGTAGGGAGGGGCGGCGGCCAGGCGGCCCGAGAAGTCGGCCGTCTCGCGCGGGAGGTAGCCCTCGAGCTCGAACCGAATCCGCGACAAACCGAACGGAAAGCGCTCGATCTCGACCGGGGTGCGGCCCAGCTCCTCCCACTCCGAGTCGGCCGTGTAGTCGCGCCTGAATGCCATCGCACCCGGCGGGTCCGTCTCCAGCGTAAGCGTGCGGGAGACCTCACCCCACATCGACTCCCGTACCGAGTCGTTGCTGATCACCCCGTCCAGCTCGCGGGCGATCGCGTTTGCACCCGCGAAGTCGTACTCGCCGGCCAGGCGGCGGATCTCATCCAGGCCCGTGACCAGGTCCCACTCCGACTCCTGCGTCTGCCGGTTACCCGCCACCATCCAGCCCGTCACCGCGACGCCCCACAGAGCCATGGCCGCGACCCCGCCCTTCATGACGTTGCCCCACGTGAAGAGGCCGCCCGCCCGGGCTGGCCCCGCGGCTGGTGCCGTGCCCGTCTCGGGGGCCGCCTCGGCCGAACGCCCGAAGCCCTGGAAGTACGCCGTGGCGGCGGTGATCGGGAGCCCGATCAGGAGCAGCGTCAAGGTGAGCGTGAACACCCACGGGGGCAGCGCGATGTTCTGGGTCAGGACGTCGATGACCTGGAGCACGACCCAGGAGCCGGCCAGGTACAGGCCGATCACCTGCCACAAGGAACGCTGGTGCGTCTTTCGGGACATGGAGCCTCTCGATACTGGAAACACACGTCCGTCTGCGGACGTCGATTACGCGCCAGTATAGGCGGGGTGGGCGGAGATGGGCAGGGGAGCTCTCAGTGCGGGCGCTGTCCGGCGGGAGGCCTGCGGTCCGGTCTCAGGCTCCGATTGCGGTCAGGCCCGATGCGCGTGCCGCGAGGGCGAGAGCCCGGTCGTGCGTGGCGAGAACCAGGTCCTGTCCGCGCGAGTCGCGCCACAGGAGAGCGGTCGCCAGGTGCACGGCGTCCAGCGTTCCGAGAGGGGTAGGGAAGGGCTGACCGGCTCTCCGGAGCACGGGCCAATTAGGTTCCACGACCTCCATCTCGGCGGTCAGGCGGTACACGACTTCTCGGCGCGCCGCGAGGTCCTCGGGCGACAGGTCCTCTCGAATGCGCAGACGGTCCAGGGCGCGAAGGCACTCGACCTCTAAGAGCGCGGACCCCACCCCAAGATCGATCTCCGGCCACTCGGGCAGCCGCTCGGGCTGTCCCAGGATCACGCGAAGAAGCACGGAAGCGTCCAGGTACGCGATCACCGGGGTCAGCGCTCCACCTGTCGTTCCTCTCGGAGCAGCTCGAGGACGTCCACTTCGGAGTCCAGCGGGGCGGGGAGAGGAACCTCCTGGATGCGGGACACTCTCCCCGACGGCGGGCGCACCGAGAGGGGGTCGGCACTCTCCAAGGGGAAGATCCGGGCGATCTCCGTCTCCCGATCGAGGATCGTGATCGTCTCACCCCTGCGCACCCGACGCAGGTACTCGGACAGGCGGGCCTTGAGCTCCGCCACTCCCACGCGATCGTTCATGGTCATAAGGTGACCAGTAGTAATCATTCGAGCAAGGTCCTCCACCTTGGTCGGCCGTTCGGTATCGGCCTCAACTACCCAGTTGAATATGAGTTGGACGTTTCCGCGGAAACGTTTTCGTTGAGACTCACGACCATCTCTTCAGTCTGACACCCCCTCACCCGCACCAATCGATACGGTCGTTCCAGCAAGGTCTTCCTCACTGATCCCCAGCCGGCCGAGTCGCTCACGTATCGCGTCCACGGCGAAGCCGTTCAGACTCACTCTTCGGGCTGCCGCCGCAACAGCTGCCGCACGGTGCAACCTCGGACCGAGCCGCAAGCTGAACGTCCCCGAGTAGGGACGGTCCGGACGACGACCCTCTCGTTCGCAAAGCTGCAGGTAGCCGTCCACGGACTCGTGAAAAGCGGCTCTCAGCTCGTCGACCGAGCAGCCCTCGAAGGTGATCGTGTCGACCGTGTTGGCGACCTCACCGTGGAACGCCTCTATCGTGGGGTCGAACTCAAACACGGCGACGTATCCGCTGTATTCCATCATGGCGCTACTCCCACCGATTCCAGGAAACGACGCACGCTCCGGAGCATCGAGCGTCCCGCATCGTCGCTCGCTGACGACTGTTCAATAACGGTACCATATTATGGTATCACTCGCAACGAGGTGAGACTCTGATCTCTGCATTTCCGGTGCAGCGTCCTACCGAACGATACGAACTGGGCTCAAAGAAGGATCAACGCCCGCGATTGCGGGCGATCTGAGCAGGCGTGGGCTGCCATGGTGAGAAGATCCGCGAGACTACTCCAGCGGATGCACCGTCACGCGCTGCAGTCTCCAGCCTTCACCGTCCCGCCTCCAGGTCTCCTCGAGTGCGGCGCGAGCGGGAGGTGTAGTCTCGCCGTCGGGGCCGGTGTAGGTCTCGGACACGATCCGGCGGGAGAAGGCCGTGGGACCTTCGATCGTGATCTCGAGCACCTCGGCCTGGCGGTCCGACACGCGCCAG
>JAMJQR010000222.1 GCA_023554335.1 Candidatus Benthicola marisminoris | reverse complement strand
AGCGAGATCGCCTGGAGCGACCGGCGAACGCTCGAGGAAGAGGCGAACGGCCCGCAGCCGGTCCTCGTAGTCAGCGCCCGCGCCCTGGGCGCCCGAAGCCGCGCCCGCCAGGTTCGCCATCTCTTCCTCTGCGAGGTTCTGTGCGCCGCGGTAGAGAGCGAGACGCGTGGAGGTCGACCCGGGGTTAATGACGAGAGCGACGGGCTCCGCTCCCCTCTCACGAGGTGCCGAGGGGGTCACCGCGTGCTCCATGATGCGGCGGGCTCCATCCTGGCGTCCGCGGTCATCTGCTCGTGCATCGCGAGAGCGGCCCGCCGCGCCTGGGCCACGGCCGTCACCACCAGGGCCGGTCCAAGGACGGCGTCTCCACCTGCGAACACCCCCTCGCGGCTAGTGGCGCCCGTCTCCGCATCGATGTGAATGAGACCGGATTCGCCTGCGTCCAGGCCCGGAATGGCCCGCACCGATTCCATGTCACCGCCGTAGCCCAGGGACAGGATGACCGTATCCACCTCCGCCGTGAGCCCCGATCCATCCACCGGAACGGGCCGCCGCCGGCCCGAGTCGTCGGGCTCGCCGAGCGCCATCTCGACGCAGTCCATGAAGGCGAGATGTCCGTCCGCGTCCGCCCGGAAGCGAACCGGCTGCGCGAGCCACCTGAATTTCGCCCCTTCCTGCCGGGCCAGCTCCCTGTCCCTCGGGTTGCCCGGCATCTCCGACTCGGTCCGCCGGTACCAGCAAGTCACCTCTTCGGCGCCGAGGCGCAGGGCGGTCCGCACACAGTCCATCGCCGTATCGCCTCCGCCGATGACGGCCACGCGGCGTCCGACCGTCGCGGCCTCGGCCAGGTCTTCCGGCCGAAGGGCCTCATCGACGTTGGCGCGCACGAGGAACGGCGTGGCCTGGTGCACTCCCGGCAGGTCCGCACCCTCCAGGGACGACTCTCGATACACGCCGGCGCCGATCCCGAGGAAGACGGTCTCGAACCCTCGGCTGAACAGGTCGTCCACCGAGAGATCGTCCCCTACGAAGGTGTCAGGAACGAACTCGACTCCGAGCGCTCTCAGCCGCTCCTCGAACTCGGACACCAGCCGGTGAGACATCTTGAACGTCGGAATGCCGTACCGGAGCACGCCGCCCTGGGCCGGCCAGGCGTCGAACACCGTGACCGCGTGACCCCGGCGCGCCAGGATCTCGGCGACCGTGAGGCCCGCCGGCCCGGCGCCGACCACTGCGGCCCTGTGCCCGGAGGGTGGGACCGGTCGGTCTTCGGCGCGGGGCGTCCGGTCGGTGACGAACGCCTCCAGGCGGCCGATCGGAACCGGTGGACGTCCCTGCTTCGTGTACGGACACGCGCCTTCGCACAGTTCGGACTGGGGACACACGCGCCCGCAGATCTCGGGCATCGTGCTCGTGTCCCGAAACACGGCGGCGGAGCCGGCCACGTCACCGTGTTCCAGGAGCCAGAGGGCGTACGGAATGTCGTTCCCGAGCGGGCAGGCCTTCACGCACGGCGCAGCCGGGCACTGGATGCAGCGCTCCGCCTCGGCGCGGGCAGTCTCCAGGTCCCAGGCTCCGTACGCTTCCTCGAAATCTGCGACCCGGACGGCCGCATCGCGCAGCGGTAGATCGGATGCGGCAAGCGCCAGGCGACGCTTTCGATCCACGGCCTTCGAGTTGGGACGCTCGATCACTGGGCCTCACTCTTCTCCGGCACCCGCCACACCGTGTCGATGACGGTGCCGTCCACCCACTTGATGACGGCCACCGGCTCGTCGCCCAGCCGGGGACGCGCAGGCGGACCGCCGACCAGGGTCTCGACTTCTGCCTTGATCTCCTGAATCGGGCGTATCGGAAGGTCCGAGCCCTTCAGTGCCTCCAGCAAGTCCGTTCTCAGCGGGTTCACGGCGATGCCCCGCTCGGTGACGATGACGTCGACGAGCTCGCCGGGCCCCGTAACGGTCGTCACCTCGTCCACGATCACCGGGATGCGATCGCGGAAGGAGGGAACGGCTAGAATCGTGCAACCGGAGAACAGGCAGTTCTGCCAGCCGCCGATACCGTGAAGCAGCATGCCGTCCGAATGCGTGACGACGTTGGCGTTGAAGTTGAGGTCCACCTCGGTAGCCCCGAGGACCACAGCGTCCACCATCGAGGCGAAGTTGCCCTTCCCGTGGTAGTTGTACGACGTGAACGGAGAGGTGGCGACGTGCCGAGGGTCCTCGCCGATCGATCGAACCCCGGCCAGGTCGAAGGTCTGGCCGTCCAGGATGTAGTCCGTCAGTCCCGCGTCCAGCAGATCCACGAGATAGCTGGTGGATCCACCGCGCACGAAGCGGGCCTTCACCCCGGCGTCGATCATCATCTGCCGGATGTAGCCGACGAAGGCCAGCGCGATTCCGCCGGCTCCGGCCTGGAACGAGAAGCCGTCTCTCATGATGCCCGCATCGCGCAGGAAGCGGGCGACGTACTCGGCGATCAGCAGACGGTCCGGGCTCCGGGTGACCACGGTCGTCCCGGAGACGATCTTTCCCGGATCACCAATCGAGTCGACCTCTACGACGCAGTCCACGTTGTTCCCCTGGATCTGCCAGGGAATGCACGGAAACGGGACCAGGTGATCGGTGACCACGATCACGTGATCGGCGTAGATCGAATCGGCGAGAGCGAACCCCAGCGAGCCGCATGCGGAGGGACCGTGCGACCCGTCTGCGTTTCCGAACGCATCGGCGGTTGGGGCAGCGATCACCGCCACGTCGATGTGAACCTCGCCGTCCTGGATGGCTTGCCAGCGGCCGCCGTGCGAGCGCAGCACCCCGAGCCCGCTCATCCGCCCGTGAGAGCAGTAGGCTCCCAGGGGACCGTTCATCGAGCCCTCGATGTGGTGCACGACCCCCCGCTCCATCAGATCGATCACGGGCTCGTGGCACGGGAACGAGGCGCTCGGGAACCACATGAGGTCCTGGACACCGAGGTCGGCGGCGGCTTGCAGCGCCGCCACCGCGACCTGGTCGCCGTTTCGAAGGTGGTGATGCGTGGAGATGGTCATTCCGTCCTTCAGCCCGCACCGTTCCAGCGCGGTCTTCAGGTCGGGAACGCGCTTGTCTCCGTCCGCCGGATAGTGGGCAGCGGATCGGATCGGAGGTCCGTGCTTCGCCCCGCCGGGGGGAGGCTCGGCCACGCCGCCGAAGGGCCGGGCTTGCTGTCCATTGACGACGGTGGGTACCTGCCGCCCTACCGCGTTCTCGATCAGCTCCACGCTACGGTCGCGGTCCCCGCTCATGATTCCGTCTCCTGGATGAGACCTGCCTTGCGAGCCATGGCCACCAGCCTCTGGGCGCGCAGCACCACGGGCGGGTCCACCATTCGCGTGCCGAGGCTGACGACACCGAGTCCCATGGACTCCGCTTCCTCGAAGGCTGCCACGATCCTGAGCGCCTTCTCGATCTCGGCCGGGGAGGGCGCGAACGCCTCATGGATCGGTCTCACCTGTCGCGGATGGATGCACCCCATCCCTTCGAACCCCAGCGATCGGGACCGCCGGGCCCAGGCCCGCAGGCCTTCCTCGTCTCCCACATCTCCGAACACGGAATCGATGGCCTGGATACCGGCTGCGGCCGCGGCGTTGACGAGCCTCGTGCGTGCGTAGAGTGACTCGGCGCCATCCAGCGTTTTCCGTACGCCAAGGTCAGCAGTGTAGTCCTCGAGGCCGATCGTGAGCGCGGCGACGGCCGGAGAGGCCATGGCGATCTCGAACGCGTTCTCGATCCCCAGCGCCGTCTCGAGGATCGGCATGATCCATACGGGCGCTTCAGGGCCCGAGGCCGCGTCCGTCAGCGCCCTGGCGCGCTCGTCGACCGCCCGCACCTGCTCCGCCTCCTCGGTCTTCGGGATCAGGATGAGGTCCGGTCGCTCCGGGAGGACGGCCGCGAGATCCTCGAGGCCCAGCGGAAGCTGGTTGATCCTGACCATCCGCTCGGCGGGCCCGAAGTCCACGCACCGAAGGGCGTTTCGGACCAGCAGACGGGCCTCGTCCTTCCGGTCCGGGTGCACGCTGTCCTCGAGGTCGAGGATCACCGCGTCGGGGAGGTGCAGTCCGGCGTTCAGCTGCAGCTTGGGCTGGTCGCCCGGGAGGTACAGCCTCGACCTCCGCAGCCGGTCGCGCTGCGTCAGGGGTCTCTCCTGTACGGTGCGATCCGGGCGCCCGTCGCCTCCCGATCCTCCACCGGCGCGGAGCACCGCGGCTTCCACCCGGGCCGCAATCACGAACGG
>JAMJQR010000221.1 GCA_023554335.1 Candidatus Benthicola marisminoris | reverse complement strand
CGAAGAAGCGGGTCGAAGCGCTCGGCGCGAAGGCGACCGGGTCGGTGAGCAAGAAGACCGATTACGTGGTGGCAGGTGAGGACCCGGGCTCGAAGCTGGAGAAGGCCGAGTCGCTGGGGCTGACGGTGCTGGACGAAAAGGCGTTCCTGGCGCTTCTGGCGGACCTCGAATCGAAGGAGACGACCGACTGACATGGAGAACCTCGAGATCGCCGCCGCGCTCAAGGAGATGGCCACGCTGCTCGAGATCAAGGGCGGCGCGAACCCCTTCCGGATCCGGGCCTACCGGAACGCCGTGCGCACGATCGAGGAACACCCCGTACCGATGCGGAAGCTTCTCGAGGAGGGCGAGGATCTCACCGAGTTGCCGGCGATCGGGAAGGACATGGCTTCGCACATCGCCGAGCTGGTGAACACGGGCCGGCTCTCCGAGCTCGAGGCCGTGGCCGAGGAGGTTCCGCGCTCGCTCGTCGAGGTGACGCGCATCCCGAACGTCGGGCCGAAGAAGACCGCGAAGCTCTGGAAGGATCTCGGTGTCGAGACCGTCGCCGACCTGGCAGCGGTGGCGGCCGAGGGAAAGATCGCCGGCCTCGAGGGATTCGGGAAGAAGTCCGAGGAGAAGATCCTCGCGGCCGTCGAGCGGTACCAGGAGCGCGAGGTCAGATTCCGCATCGACCAGGCCGATCAGCTCGTCCGGCCCCTGGTCGAGCACATGGAGGCCGATAAGCGCGTCCAGACACTCGAGGTCGCCGGGTCATACCGGCGCCGGAAGGAAACGGTCGGAGACATCGACCTGCTCGTCCAGTCCGACGAGCCAGAGCCGGTGATGAAGCGGTTCACCGGATGGAGCCAGGTGGCGGAGGTAGTGGGCGCGGGAGAAACGCGTGGTAGCGTAGTCCTGAAGTCCGGGCTCGAGGTGGACCTGAGAATTCTGCCCGAGGAGTCTTACGGGGCGGCTCTTCTCTACTTCACCGGTTCGAAGGAGCACGGGGTGGCCCTCCGGAAGCGGGCACTCGAGCGCGGTCTGAGCATCAACGAGTACGCCGTTTCGGAGCTGGCGGACGAGGAGTCGGGCGAGGAGGGCACGACCAGCACCACCGGCCGCGAGCTCGGGAAGCGGATCGCCGGCCGCACCGAGGAGGAGATGTACGAGGCGCTCGGCCTGCCATGGATTCCGCCCGAGTTGCGCGAGAACCGGGGCGAAATCGAGGCCGCCGAGAAGAACAAGCTGCCGAAGCTGATCGAGCAGGGCGACCTTCGCGGCGACCTGCAGATGCACTCCACCTGGTCGGATGGAAAGAACTCGATCGAGGAGATGCTCGAGGCCTGCGCGGCGAAGGACTACGAGTATTTCGCCCTCACCGATCACTCGAAGGCCCTCGCGATGACGGGAGGGATGGACGCCGAGAAGCTCGCCAGGCAGTGGGAGGAGATCGACGAGATCGTCGAGACGCACGACGAGATCCGTTTCCTGCGATCGATGGAAGTGGACATCCTGGCAGAGGGGGATCTCGACCTCGAAGAGGAGTGGCTGGAGCGGCTGGACGTCGTGGTGGTCAGTGTCCATTCGCGGTTCAACCTGCCCGAAAAGGACCAGACCGAGCGCATTCTCGCCGCGGTTCGACATCCGCACGTGAACATCCTGGCCCACCCGACCGGGCGGATCATCAACGAGCGCGACCCGTTTCCCTTCGATCTCGACGCCGTGTTCGAGGCCTGTGCTGAGCACTCGGTTGCGGTCGAACTGAACGCCCACCCCTCGCGGCTCGATCTCAAGGACACCCACCTGATGCGCGCGAAGGAGAAGGGCGCGAAGATCGTGATCAGCACCGACGCGCACCGGGTCGGCGAGCTGGATCTGATCTCGTACGGGGTGGAACAGGCTCGGCGCGCCTGGCTCGGCCCCGCTGACGTCATCAACACCTGGCCCTTGAGGAAGCTGCTCGGGTTCTTTTCCGCTTGATCGTCCTTTGAAGTCGCGTTGATCGGAGCATCCGATCATCGGGGTCCATTCGCGACAGGATACCGATGGACGGAGGGGTTACGTGGAGATCGACGCCGGCCGGGGATCGCGAGCGCCGATACGCATTCACCGCGATGTGGAAGTTCCGCCGCGGCGGCAGATCGCCCTGCGCCTCGCGGCGCGGATTCGCGACGGGGGGTACCAGGAAGGCGCCAGGCTTCCCAGCGTGCGCGCGCTGGGCCAGCGACTCGGTGTGCACCGGGAAACGGTGGCCGCCGCCTATCGGGAGCTCGCCCGGCAGGGTCTGGTAGACACGGTGCCTGGAAGTGGCGTGTACGTCACCTCTCCCGAGCCCGTGCTGGCCCGGACGCTCGGTCCGCGCGACGGGGCGCTGGCGATGCGTCTCGCGAGCCTGTCGGCGGCGATCGAGATGCGCCGCGTTCTTCTCCTGAGTGAGGAACGAGCGCTCGGAGAAGTGATCGGACGCGAACTCGAGGTCGCGGTTCCCGGAATCCGCCTGCGGTTCGAGCCACCCCCGGTGAAGCCCTGTCCCGGGGTGCACTTCGGCTGGCTTCCGATACGGGTTGCGCGCTCCGGATCGACCGACCTCGCCAACTCCCATGCTGGCGATTCCGTATCGAGCCCCTCCCTGAGACCGATTCCGCTCCGGGCCAGCCTCTCCGAGTTCGACCTGAAGGTGCTTTCGACTCTCCGGTTCCCGGCCGTGGTCGGGATCTTAAGCGGGAGTGCGTCCGTCAGGGCGATGATCCGAGAAGCCGTGCGAGCCGGAGCCGGGCCCGAGGTAGGAGTGGCATGCGCCTCCCCCGACGAGGGCGCCGCGATGCGTCGACTTCGGGCACGGGCCACCATCCTGACCTGGGACTCCCTTACCGCCTCCGGCGTGCCCCGCATTTCCGGCCGCCGGCACCTGCTGGTACGGCTTGTCCCGGAGGGCTTCGTCGACGACCTTCTCGGCCTTCTCGGCGACAGCAGGAACAGGGCAGGGAGGCGACGTGAGAGCACAGATCGTATTCGCGCAGGTGCGAGCGGATCGGCGGGAGGCCTACCTCAAGGCGTGGACGGAATGGACCGGAACGCTATTCGGAATGGAGATTCGCGCGCAGCTGTACGAGAGCGAGAAGCGAGCGGGCGAGTTCACCGAATTCACGCTGTTCGAGGAGGGGCAGGAAGCGGCCCTGGCTGACGATCGCATCGCACGGATCAACGGAGAGTTGAGCGCCGCCGCAGAGACGCGTACGGGGGCCCTCGAGTTTCACACCCGGATCAACTGATTCCTAGCCGTCGTTGAGGTTCGCGTGCCTGCCGGCGACGAGGAACTCGTAGCGCACGGAAGGGTCGGACCAACTTGATCCGTGCCCGCGAGTTCCTTATACTCGCTGGCCCCGCCGCAAGGGCGGATGATTGGCCCGTGGTGTAATTGGCAACACGCCTGACTCTGGATCAGGAGAGTCCAGGTTCGATCCCTGGCGGGCCAACTTGGGATTTCGGTGAAGTAGGCGGAAGTCGGTACCGCCGGCTTCGCCGATTTGTTTGGACGGTGGTCGAGCTGGAGACCGGAGTCCAAGCGCCGTGGAGGAGTGGCCGAGTGGCTAAAGGCGGCGCCCTGCTAAGGCGTTGGGTGGAAACACCCACCAGGGTTCGAATCCCTGCTCCTCCGTTGAAAAGGTTGACTGAGTGTAGGGATTCTCACCGGTGCCTTTGCAGCGGGGCTGCAAAGGGCTCTCGCCGCTGCGCGGCTCGAGAACGAATCCCTGCTCCTCCGTTGATGGATTTGACAGCTTCCTGGACGGGTGGCCGAGTGGCTTAAGGCGCACGCCTGGAAAGCGTGTGGGCATGCGAATGTCTCGTGGGTTCAAATCCCACCCCGTCCGTACGCAGGGTGACGCAGTTCCCAGGCTGGACAGAGTCATCCCTCGGAGGGGTGGCAGAACGGCAATGCACCGGTCTCGAAAACCGGCGTCCGCAAGGACTTAAGGGTTCGAATCCCTTCCCCTCCGCTCCCCAGCCCCACAGGCATTCTCACCCTGCGGGTAGTTCGCTCATTCCATTCGCTCAATGTCTCGTCACCACGTGACTCGACGGCGAATCCCTTCCCCTCCGCTCCCCACCCCCACAGGGATTCTCACCCTGCGGGTGGTTCGCTCATTCCATTCGCTCAATGTCTTGCTACGCTCGACGGCGAGTCCCTTCCCCTCCGCTCCTTCGCCCTCAGTCCAGCTTCGCGTGACTTCCGTCACAGAACGGGCCGTTCCCCGTGTGCTTGCAGCCGCACAGGTAGACCGTCTTCGCCTCCTCTGCCTTGAAGACGCTGGGCATGAGGCCGGTGCCTTTGTGCGAGCCATCACAGAAGGGTTGAGTGGACGACTCCCCGCAGGCGCACCAGGCATACTTGTTCCCGGCCTCGAGATCGACGGGGTAGGGTGCCTTCTGAGGGATGTTGGGCTTGGACATTTGATCTCCTCGTTCGGAGTCGTATGTGGGTCAGCAGATTCGCGAACAACCTGGGATCGCAATCATACGGCGGTTGATGAGGCTGCACCAACGCTCGGTTGACCTCGGCCACCAGTCTCGATTGTCTCGCCATGCGCGAAGGGCGATTCCCAGGTTCCGGTATTCGCTACTGTCACCAGTCACAGGGAAGCGAACCGACTGTTGCGTGCCGCGCACGCTTTCACTGCTTGCCTGCCGCTGCAGCGCGCACGGCGCTCGGGTCTCGGATGGGTCTCAAGGGTCGAGACGTGCGCCACCTAGGCTCTGCCGAGAATCAGTTGCAGAACGACGATCGCGAAGAAAAGGCTCTGGCCCGAGTGCACGATGATCCCCATCCACGCACTGCGGAATATCCTGGTCGGTAATGCGAAGAAGAGCGTTCCCACTAGGATGCCGCCCGGAATCCCCCACGGCTGATGCAGGTGGTACAGGCCGAACAGGGTACCGTTGGCCAGCCAGTCCACTCTACCGAATGCGCCCTGCATCCGCGGAAGGAGAAGCCCGCGGAACAGGAATTCTTCCCCGAGCACGGTGTTGAACAGCGCCAGGAGCAGAAAAAGAGCGTAGAACCACCACGCGCCGACCAGGAGTTCACGATTCACGGGCTCGTCGAGAAGCCTGGACAGGCTGAACTCGGGCGGTTCGGCGAGATACGGAAACCACGCCAGCCAGATGTCATTGAGAACGGGACTGACGGTGAATGTCGTGAGCGGGTAGAGGAGAACGAGCGGCACGAGCCACAGCCAGAGACGCCGGCCGGGCTGCCCTGTGCGCGGGTGCCGCGGCGCGCGCAGCCAGAGTCTGTCCCGAAGGACCGGCCACGAAAGGCTCCCGGCCTCGACGCGCAGGAGAAGCAGTACGAGCACGAATTGCCAGACCAGCCCGAGGGTCATGAGCAGGATGCGGGCGGTCCCCGGGATCCCGGCTGCCTGATCGATCGGGCCTGCGACGAGCGGATTCACGACCCAGCCGAGAAGCGCCATAGGAGCCGCCGCCGCTCCCCACACGAGGATTACCTGCCCGCGGGAATACTGCGGAAGGCTGACTTCCACCTGCGCGTCCCCGGGTGCAGCATCGACGTGCTGCACCACTCGGGTGGTCGACACCTGCTTCCACCAGTCGAAAAGTCGGCGACGCCTCACGGCGTCAGTAAGCCCTGCTCGAGCACGTAGCGCCGCCACCGACCCGCGGCTTCTTTGCCAGCGACGCCTGCGGAATCGCCGGACGCGTAGATCACCTCGTACAGCTGATACTGGTCCCGCTCTCCCGTCTCGGGGTCATCGGGATTGATACCGCGACCGCCATACTGCTCCGCCCGATCTCGGATTCCCTTGAGCTGGCGGATCGCCATGATAGAGTCGACGAACCGGTAGATAAGCATGGCGAGGCCGCCGGTGGCACCGGTCGCATCGGCGGACATGCGGATCACGAGACGGGTTCCGGCTCCGTCCGGGCGGAGATCGAAGTCGAATACGGCCCGGGCCGTCGCGCCCGCGAACCGCGTCGAGGGCGTCCACCAGGTCAGTGAACGCCCGGGCTCGAGGCGCCTCAGGTAACCGATCGGGGCGGCGTCGCCGATCCGCGGCTCGGGGATCCAGCGGACGACGTGACGCGCCGAATCCCTGCCTCCGTTGTCGAGCCGCTCCCAGCTGTACCACCCTGCTCCGCGACCCAGCTGCGCGATCCATGGCCACACGGTCCCGGGTGGCTCGGCGATCGAGATGGCGCGGGTCATGGCCACCTTTGCCCGAGGCCCATTTTCCAGCCACGCGTCCCCGGGCAGGTGCCGGGCGCGCTCTTCGGATGTGGAGCCCCACCGGGTGCCCCAGCGGACAAACAGGAAAACGGCAGAAGCCGCTGAGACGGCGAGAATGGCTATCGGCGCGATCGCGACGGAGCAGGAATCCAACTGTTGGACACCGAAAGCGAAGTGGACGCCCGTATCGGCCATCTTTCCTCCGAGAGAAGCCGCCTGGCTCAGGTCCGCTCACCATACTGAACTTACCTTAGCCTGGCCGGGACCGCCCCGCCTCTCGATGGTTCTGGGGAAGCTCGCATGGGTTAAAGGCCTCTACTCACGTATATTGGTTTGGCCTCTGCTGATGGATTCCCACCAGTCCCGGAGGAGGAAGCCATGACGCTCGATACGCTCACCTCGTTTCTTGCCTGGTGCACGCTGATCAACCTGGTGATTCTGATCGTCTGGTGGCTCGTACTGGCCTTCGGGGGAGCCTGGATGCGGGGGATGCACCGTAAGTGGTTCGAGTTGAGCGACGAGAGCTTCGCCGCCATCCACTACAGGGTGCTGGCGTATTTCAAGTTGCTGTGGATCGTGTTCAATCTGACGCCGTATCTGGCGCTGCGGCTGTTCGTCTAGACGCGGGCAGGACCGCCAACCCCTCCAGGCGGGCCGCGCTGGCCAGGCGCTCGTCGAAGGTCACC
>JAMJQR010000220.1 GCA_023554335.1 Candidatus Benthicola marisminoris | reverse complement strand
TTCAACAACCTGGTTGCGGATCCGCAGCTGGATGCCAGCCACACCAGCATCGGCACGCTGGCGGCGCCGCCGAGCTTCACTCCGGCGGCCATGCCGGGCGGCTACGTGCCGTTCGACGTGTCGACCCTCAACAACGAGGGTGGTGACGGCATCATCATGCCCACGGACGGGCGTGTGCTCGAAGCCACCGACTACGCGGGCGCTGTCGCTCCGGGCGACGCCGATCCGTGGTACGTCGGCTGGACGGTATGGGCCACCGACGGTTCGGACTCGCGTCCGAACGCCGACGGTCAGTAATGCACTACACGAGGATTCTCGGGAGGCCGGCGGCTCAGCTGCCGGCCTCCTGGGCTCGTTTGCTCAGGGTGGCCCGAGCGACCTCTGCAGTCGCACTGGTGACCGTATTCGTGCCGTCGATGGACGCGTGCGGAGAGGATCTGCAGGCCAGGTCCGGGTTGGCCGGAGCCTTTCCGAGCCCCGAGGCCGCGACGCAGGCAGCGCTGGATGCGCTGGGCGCGGGCGACCGGGAGGCGATGGAGGCCCTGCTGCTCACCCGTGAGGAGCACCGGAACCTGATCTGGGATCAGCTTCCAGAGCGGGAGTATTTCTCGTTCGACTACGTCCGGTTTCTGAACGAGAAGAACTCCGGAAAGGCCCTGAGCCAGGCCCTGGGTCGGTACCGGGGATCCGAGCTCGAACTGCTTTCCCTCTCGTTCGAGAAGGAGAGCGAGACGTATTCCGACTTCGTGCTCCACCGAGGAGCGAAGCTTACGGTCCGCCGGCCGTCGGATGGCCGGGAGGGCGAGCTGCAGCTGGTCGACGTGTTTGTCGAGCGGAACGGCGGCTGGAAGATCATGAACTATGTCGAATGAAGTACGCAGCACGGGAACGGCAGACGCCGCGCCTGAACTCGAGGAGAGCTTGGACGCAGACGGTCAAAAGGCCGCGCGGCGCGGTTGGATGCGCCAGTATCTGCGCTCGTCCGTGCACAGCCGCCTCGCGGAGCTCGACTCCCTGACCCGGGCCGAGCTGAGATCCATCGAAGCCGAGGAAGAGCCGGCACCGTAAAGGCGGCGCCGGCCTCACTCGAATCTCCGGCTACCGGGACCACTCGTCGTTCGAGTCGTCATCATCCGGGTATACCCCGCGCGGGTCCAGCGTCACTCCCACCACTTCACGCCCCGCAGGCACGCGGTACGTATAGACCGGACCCAGCTTCCACATCTCCACGGGAAGGCGAACCGTTTCGGTCGCGCCCCCGGCAAAAGACACCGCCAATTCCGCGGGCATGACCATCTGCCCCAGGCTCTCCAGCCGGATCTCCGTCACGCCCTCGTCCGTGACGCTCACGTCGGTGATCGCCTGGTCCAGTCGCGCCGTCGAGTACACCCAGGCGCGCCAGAACCAGTCGAGGTCCATGCCCGCCGAATTCTCCATCGAGCGTATGAAGTCGGACGCCGTCGGATGCTTGAAGGCCCAGGCGTGGGTGTATTCGGACAGCGCTCGATCGAACCGCTCCTTACCCAGGACTTCGTACTGGAGCAGGTGCATCATCAGCGCCGGTTTGAAATACGCCGCCCAGAACAGGTCGTGCTGCTCGTCCGGGGGAAGCGCCATCGCCTGCTCGACGCCCGGGATCGAGTGCTCGGCCCACAGCTCGAGCGGCTGAACGGAGATCGCATCGGCGTACGGCTCGCCCTCGAAGTAGACCTCGACCGACTCGATATTGATGAACGTGTTGAAGCCCTCGTCCATCCACGGATGAAGCCGCTCGTTCGTGTTCACGATCATCGGGAACCACTCGTGCCCGAACTCGTGCGTGAGCACCCAGTACAGCGCCTCGCGGGTCGTCTCCGTAGGCACGAACGTGATCATGGGATACTCCATGCCGTCGTTCGGGCCCTCGACGGTGGTGGCGTGCGGCCAGGGGTAGGGGAAGAGCCTGTCGGAGAAGTGCTTGATGCTGACCCATGACATCCGGTTCGCTTCTTCCCACAGCTCGGCTTCCGGGCGATAGAACGTCTGAATCCGGATTCCGTCGTACGAGCTCGCGTCCCAGCGGAAATCCGGGGCCATGGCGAACGCGAAATCGCGCACGTTCTCGGCCGCGAAGCGCCACGTCTTCGTTCCGCCCGCCCGCCGGCCCCGGTTCGAGCGTGCCTCGGATTCGGTGATGATCGCCACCGGCTCTTCGGAAGCGTCCGCCCTCGCGAGACGCGTCTGCTGCTCCTCGGTAAGTACCGCGTCGGGATTTACGACCTCGCCCGTAGCAGTGAGCACGAAGTTGTCCGGGACGGTGAGCGACACGAAGAAGTCGCCGAACTCCTGGTAGAACTCGCCGGCGCCGAGGAACGGATCGATGTTCCAGCCGCTCACGTCGTCGTACACGGCCAGTCGTGGGTACCACTGCGCCACCTGGTACAGCGTTCCATCTCTTCCGGTGCGCCCGTAGCCGTACTCGGGAAGCGTCGTGGTCCAATCGATCTCGATCTCGGTGTGGGCTCCTGCCGGCAGGGGGTGCGGAAGCTCGACCCGGGCGATCGTGCCCATGATCTCGTGCCCCAGGTCCCGTCCGCCGCCGGCCACGCGCTCGAGGGTCATGCCGCTGCCGTCGCAGGTGAAGTCGAACACCGATTCACCGAACAGCAGCGGAGGAACGGCCAGCACCTGGGACTTGCTGTCAGGGTGGCACAGGTTCGTGTCCAACTTGAGCCACAGCACCGACAGGGCGTGCGGCGAATGGTTGTGGTACCGGATCGTCTGCGAGCCCGTGAGCACCTGGGTCTCCGGATCGAGGGTCGCGTCAATGCGGTAGTCCACCTTCTGCTGCCAGTAGTCGGGCCCGGGCAGGCCGGCCCCCGTCCGTATCGTGTTCGGGGTCGCCAGAGGCAGCGGCCGGAACGGCGAGTGCACCTTCCAGCCGGGCCCTTCCTCCTGCGCCACGGCCGAGCCGGGGGCGAGAAGCAGAGCGGCAGCGGCCAAACAGGCGATGGCCGGCAGACGGGCGACGAGCAAGCGGCGCGGATTCATGAGAGCCTCCTCTGCGTCCGCGGTAAGAGCGGTCATCGGGACCTGGCAAGATGCGCACGGGGACGCCGGCCGCTCAAGTGGGCAGGCCGCGGAATTGTCTCTCCCGCCCGGGATGTCCTATCCTGCGTGCGCCCGGCTTCCGGGAAACCCGATCGGAGAGCGAATGACGCAGCGTCGAAACCGAAGGTGGATCGGAATCGTGGTGGCCGTCCTCCTGTTGGCGGCGGGCCTGGCGGTGGCCGGCCGGTTCCCCACGAACGGAACGCACTTCGGGTTCTGGTCCATCGTGCCCCCGGTCGTAGCGCTGGTGCTGGCGTTCACCCTGCGCGACGTGATCGCCGCCCTGTTCATCGGCATCGTTCTCGGTGGTGTGATCAGCGGCGAGCTCAACATCGTGCAGGAATTCCTCATCCCGTCCATCGGGTCGCCCGGCTTCGCGCTGATCCTGCTCGTGTACCTGTGGGCCCTGGGCGGTCTCATCGGCTTGTGGACCCGGACCGGCGGGGCGATCCGATTCGCCGACTGGGCGGGGGCGAAGGTGGCCCGAGGACCGCGCTCGGCGAAGTTCTTCGCGTGGGTCATGGGTCTCGTGTTCCACCAGGGGGGCACGATCAGCACCGTGCTCACGGGGGCCACCGTGCGCCCGGTCGGCGATCGGCACCGCGTGTCGCACGAGGAGCTCTCCTACATCGTGGATTCCACCGCGTCCCCCGCTGCCACCATCATCCCGTTCAACGTGTGGCCGATCTATGTGGGGGGGCTGGTCGCCGGGACCGTTCCCGTGCTCGCCACGCAGGAAGAGGCG
>JAMJQR010000025.1 GCA_023554335.1 Candidatus Benthicola marisminoris | reverse complement strand
ATCGCCACGATCTGGTTGGCCTTCTTCTGGTAGTCGAGGGCCTGCAGATAGTGTGCGGTGGCCAGCAGGTTCACCTCCGGCGGCAGTTTCATCGCCGGGTGACCCCAGTAGCCATTGGCGAAAATGCCGAGCTGGCCGCTGTCCACGATGCCCTGTACCCGGGCCTGCGTCTGCTGCATGACCTGCACGCTGTTGCCCGGCCAGTCGGACAGGCTTTGCGCGATCTGCGCGGCGCGGCGCGGATCGGCGCTGAGAGCCGACACGATGTCCACCCAGTCCAGGGCCGACAGGTGGTAGAAGTGCACGATGTGATCGTGCATGGCATGAGCGCACAAAATGATGTTGCGGATGTACTGGGCGTTCAGCGGAATCTCCAGGTTCAGCGCGTTCTCGATCGTGCGGACCGAGGTGATCGCGTGAACCGTGGTGCACACCCCGCAGAACCGCTGCGTGAACAGCCAGGCGTCCCGGGGATCCCTTCCCTCCAGGATGGTCTCGATGCCGCGCCACATCTGACCGGAAGCCCAGGAATTGCGAACCGTCCCGCCCTCGACTTCCACGTCGATTCGCAGGTGGCCCTCGATACGCGTGATCGGGTCAACGACGATGCGTGCCATCTCTCACTCCTCAGGCTTTCGCGGCCGCGGGGGGGCGACCGGTCAGGATGGGGAACCGCTTGATGATCACTATGTAGGCCGCGATTTCAAACGCTACGAGGCCGACGGTGATCAGGATCTCCGGTATGGCCGGGAAGTAGCTCCAGTGCTCTCCCGGCTGGAAGGCGAACCAGTACGCTGAGAAGCGGTACAGGGCGCCGCCGAACACGATCATCAGCGAGGCTCGGAACAGGTACGTGCGGTCCGTGCGCTTCGCCTTGTTCATCAGCATCAGCGCCGGGACGAGATGGAGGAGGATTTCAAGCAGGAACAGCACGCTCATTCGGTCGAACGCGAGCACGTACTCCAGCTTGCCCTGCCAGATCATATCGCCCATGCGGATCACGACGAAGGCCAGCAGTACCACGACCATGGCGTCGCTTAGCCCCGCGAGGACGTGCGTCTCGCGAGGCCGTTTGTACACGGTCCGTGAGATCATCGTCTCCATGATCGTCACGCCGTACCCCATCCCGATGCAGGAGACGAGGAACAAGAACGGGATCCACGTCGTGTACCACAGCGGGTGCAGCTTCGGTCCGGCCAACAGAATCATGTTCCCGAGGCTCGACTGGTGCATCGTCGGGAGCAGCATGCCGAGGGCGATGAGCCAGGGCATGGCCCGCGTGATCCTCGGCGTGGCCGCGGCCGCGAATCGCTTGAGGAACGAGTCCGGTCCCTTGGCCCACTGCTCCAGGAACGCCGGAGAGAGCTCGATCCACAGCACGAACGTGTAGAGCATGATGCAGAGCGCGACCTCGAGCTGGATCGAGCTCAGGTTCCAGGTCCAGAAGAAGAGCGGGAGCTTCCACGTCCACCACACGCGGCCCACGTCGATCAGCACACCGATGGCGCCGAGCGTGTACCCTAGCGCACTCGCCAGCAGGGCCGAGCGGACCAGCGGGTGGTACTTGCCCTTGTTGAACGCGTAGACGAGCAGGGCTACCGCGTAGCCACCGCATCCCAGGGCGGTGCCCGTGACCACGTCGAACGCGATCCACAGGCCCCACGGGTAGCCGTCGCTCAGATTGGTGACCGCTCCGAGGCCAGCCGCGAACCGCCACACGAGGAGGATCACGGCGATCCCGGCCAGGATCAACAGGCCTTTCATGGTGGGCGTCAGGAGCTTCCCGCCCACCGGGGTGGCTTGGGCTTTCATGTCGCCACCTCCTGGCCCGCTTCGGCGTCCGCCTGGCGCCGGCTCCTCCAGGTGAGGCCCGCGAGCACCGCGTACAACGCGACCGGAGCTACGAAGCCCTTATAGATCTTGTGCTGGAGGCCGACCGGGGTGTGCGGTACGGATTCCGGTCCGTATTCCGGAAGGCCGAGATCGGAGAACTCCACGCCGGCGGGAGCCAGGTAGAGCACCTGCGTGCCGCCCAGGTCGTCGAGACCGTACACACGAGGGTTGTAGCGCTCCGGGTTCGCGTCGAGGCGAGCCTGCGCTTCAGCCTTCAGCTCTTCGTAGTCACCGTAGATCACGGCTTCCCTGGGGCAGACCTCGCAGCAGGCCGGGTCCACGCCGTCTCGGAGCTGACCCGGCTCCTGCCCACCGGCTTTGTCCAGGCACATCTGGCACTTGACCATGCGGGGCAGGGGCGAATCCCACTCGAACTTTGGAACGTCGAAGGGACAGGCGATCTGACAATATCGGCAGCCGATGCATTTGTCCGGCACCCATGTCACGATCCCGTTCTCGCGCTTCTGGAACGAGCCCATCATGCAGGCCGAAGCGCAGGCGGGATCGACGCAGTGCATGCACTGCTGCTTCACGAACGCGTATCCTTCGTCGCCCTGATGCAGCTTGATGATGTTGGCGGTGTGGCCCGTCAGATCGACGGAGTCGTCGTACAGGGTGCTGTCCCGCTCCAGAGTCAGTTCGTTGGCCCGGCGGCAGGCGGCGACGCACGCCTTGCAGCCGATGCACAGGGTGGAGTCGTACAGCATGCCCGTCGCGTCCTCGGGCGGGACCGGCCGCTCGCGCGCTTCGGCCTCGCGCACCCCGGTGGCCGCGACGGCTCCGAGGGCGGCGACCTTCAGCGCCCCTCTGCGTGAGATGTTCATGGTCAGCCCTCCTCCCCCGCACCGGCCTCCGCAGTGCTCTCGGCCACCTTCTTGGAAGCCATCACACCGGCTGCGATCGCACCGCCGACGACGGCGCCGCCCACGGCGGTGGCCATCGGGCTGATTGGACCGCGATCGGCGAAGATCGGCGGGAACTGGGACGGCGGGAGGATCTCGTTCGGATCCACCGTCTCGTGCATGGCAACGCGGAAGGCGAGGCTCTCCTCGGTGCAGCCGAAGCACGGGTGCCCGAGTCCGATCGGCCAGGCGTCGGTCACCTCGTTGAAATGCTGCACCGAGCAGTTGGCATACGTCGCCGGACCCTTGCAGCCGAGGTGGTACAGGCAGTAGCCCTCGCGGTGACCCTCGTCGCCGTACTGGCGCGCGAACCGGCCCGCGTCGAAGTGCGCACGACGGGGGCAATGCTCGTGAATCGTGCGGCCGTACGCGAACTTCGGCCGCCCCAGGTCGTCCAGCTCGGGCAGGGTGCCGAAGGTGGCGTACTGCAGGGCCACTCCGAGGAAGTTGTAGGGATTCGCGGGGCAGCCGGGAATCGTAACCACGGTCTTGCCCTCGAGAACCGCGGGGGCGCCCTTCGCGCCCGTAGGATTCGGATCCGCCGACGGGATCCCGCCCCACGATGCACACGAGCCGATCGCGATGATCGCACCGGCGTCTGCCGCGCACTCGCGGACGATCTCCAGCGAGGTATGTCCAGCGACCTTGCAGTAGATCCCGTCATCGGCCGTGGGAATGGCTCCCTCGATGACCAGGATGTAGCTGCCCTTGTGCCTCTCCATGGCCTGGCGTCGCGACAGCTCCGCCTGCTCGCCGGCCGGAACCAGCAGCGCCTCGTTGTAGTCGAGCGAGATCAGGTCGATGATCAGGTCGGCCAGGCTCGGGTGCGACGTGCGAAGAAGAGTCTCGGTGCACCCCGTGCATTCCTGGTTCGCGAGCCAGATCACGGAAGGCTTGAGACCGGCCTCCGCGTTCTGCACGAACTTGGCCGCAGCCTTGGCGGGCAGCCCCACGGCCGCCGCGGCCATACCGCACGCTTTGACGAAATCACGGCGATGCCACCCCGGCGACGTGGCCTGGAGTGCGAGCTCAAGAGGACCGGACATGGAATCCCCCTCCGAAATGTGGCGCAAATACAAGCCGGATTCGGCGCGAACGCGCCGTCCGACGCGTCAAGAGTCCTTACGACTCCATCTATTCGCAGTGGGCCGCCGGCTAAAACCGGTCAGACCCAGCGTAAGCCACAGAGAGGGTCCGGATATGTCGATAGCCTGGACGGGGCAGGCGCCGGGGGGCGAGCGCACCGAGAAGGGCGATTCGCTGGTACCGACGCCGGGCATCGGCCCGGCTACCGAAGCGCTCTCTCCGAGGACCGATCATTCGCGCGGCCCGTGCTGTCAGAGAGCTGGTTATATCTGAATGCGTCGATATCGTTGAATCGCCCGGAGCATGCACCCCGTCGGAGGAATGGAAGGGCAACGTGTGTGCCAGAGTCGGTTACGGGTCATCGCGGGCGAGCGCATGAGCGCCACGATCAACGTACTTTCATTGAATACAATTACTTACGAGCCCAGGCAGGAGTCCGCTTTGGCGTGAATTCCGGTGTTTCACGCAATGAAACGTTGGGACAGTTTGCCCCGCGGCGGGCGATGCTGTCGAAGATCGGGAGGCCTCCCGCCCCGGATGCGGAAAGCGGCCCGGACCGAAGTCCGGACCGCTCGCTCGTAGCCGCGGTTGTGCGCTTTGGACCCGTCAGGCGGGCTCGTCGGCCAGCGGTGGACCGCCTGAAGCTGCGGGCGGGGCCCCTCCTGCCTTCGCTTCTTTCTTGCCCGAGGAACGCTCCACCAGTCCCTGGATGATCACGTAGAACGCAGGGATCAGGAACACGCCGCTGATCGTGGCAATCAGCATTCCAAAGAGCACGGCGGTGCCGAGGGAGACGCGACTGTTGGCACCGGCTCCGGACGCGATCGCCAGCGGAATCACGCCGAGGATGAAGGAGAAAGCCGTCATCAGGATCGGGCGGAACCTGAGCAGGGCCGCCGTCTCGGCCGCCTCGATCACACCCTTGCCTTCCTCCCGTTGCTGCTTGGCAAACTCTACGATCAAAATTGCCGTCTTGGCCGCCAGCCCGATCAGCAGCACGAGCCCGATCTGCATGTAGATGTTGTTGTCGAGTCCCCTGAGGCCCGTGCCCAGCAGGGCCCCGAGGATCGCCATGGGAACCCCCATCAGCACGGCAAGCGGGATCATCCAGCTTTCGTACTGTGCGGCCATGAACAGGAACACGAAGATGATCGCCAGGCTGAAGATGATCGGCGCCAGGTTCCCCGCTGCAATCTGCTGGTAGGTCACGCCGGACCACTGGTAGCCCATCTGCTGGGGCAGGTACTCGCCCGCAAGTCGCTCCATCTCGGCCACCGCCTGCCCGGACGACTTGCCGGGCGCCGGCACGCCGGTGACCGACGACGCCGGGAACATGTTGAACCGGGTGATCACCGAAGGCCCAACCGTGTCACGCACCTGGGCCAGGGTCCCCATCGGGATCATGTCGCCGTTGGCGTTCCGGACCTCGAGACGGTCGATGTCGGTGATCCGTGAGCGAAACTGCTGGTCGGCCTGAACCTGCACCTTCCACGTGCGACCGAAGATGTTGAAGTCGTTGACGTAGGCCGATCCGAGATTCGCCTGCAGCGTGTTGAATACGGATTGAAGAGGCACGCCGTACGTCTTCACCCGGTTTCGGTCCACGTCTACGAACAGCTGCGGAACGTTCGCCGTGAAGTTCTGGTTGAGCCGATCTACGACCGGGCTCGCGTAGCCGGCGGCTACCAGGTCGTTGGCGAACGTCTGCAGCTGCTGGAGGCCCACACCGCCCCGGTCCTGGAGCTCCATCGAGAACCCGGTGGCGTTCCCGAGACCGGTGATCGGCGGGGGGCCGAATGCGAAGGAACGGCCTTCCTGAATGGTGAACAGGAACCGCTGAATACTCGCCATCAGGACCTCGGCATGCTCTTCCTTGCCGCGGTCCGACCAGTTGTCGAGCGTCGCGATGACCGCACCGAAGTTGGACCCCTGCACGCCACTGAGGAAGGAGTATCCGCCGATCGTGATGTAGTTCTGCACGCCCTGCGTGTTGCCCACTGCGGAATTCACCCGGTCCAGCACCGCTTCGATGCGCTCCATGGAAGCTCCGTCCGGAAGCTCCACATGCACGAAGAAATAGCCCTGATCCTCGTCCGGGATGAACCCTCCGGGGATCATGTTGAAACCGAGGAACATCGCCACCATGAGCCCGGCGAACCCGGCCATGACCGCACCTGGCCGCCGCACGAGCTTCCTCACCGCACCCATGTACTTCCCGGTCGTAACCTCGAACCACTCGTTGAATCGGGTAAAGAAGCGGTTTCGTGTTTCGGGCGAAGGTCGGAGCAACAGGCCCGCCAGCGCCGGACTGAGGGTCAGAGCGTTGACGGACGAGAACACGGTTGCGATCGAGATCGTGATCGCGAACTGCTGATACAGGCGTCCCGTCAGGCCGGGCATTAGGGCGGTTGGCACGAACACGGCAAGCAGGACGAGGGTCGTGGCAACGATGGCTCCGCCCACCTCCTCCATCGCCTTCGCGGTGGCCGCCTTCGCTTCCATCCCTTCTTCGTCGATCAGGCGCATCGTGTTCTCGACCACCACGATGGCGTCGTCCACCACAATGCCGATGGCGAGCACCAACCCGAACAGGGTGAGGTTGTTGATCGACATGCCGAACAGCTTCATGGCGAAGAACGTGCCGATCAGAGAAACCGGGATGGTGACCGAGGGAATGACCGTGGTGCGCCAGTCCTGGAGGAAGATGAACACCGAGAAGATCACGAGAAGGATCGCGATGATCAGGGTCTCGATCACTTCGTCGATGGAGGCCTCGATGTACCGCGTCGCGTCATACGCGATCACCGACTCGAGGCCTTCCGGGAAGTTCTGCTCGAGCTCCGCCAGGGCCTCCCTGACCCCATCGGCCACCGCGAGAGCGTTCGATCCGGGAAGCTGGTACACGGCGAGCGCAACGCTCGGAGAGCCGTCCAGCTGCACGTACCAGGAGTAGTCCTGCGCTCCGAGCTCGACGCGGGCCACGTCGCGAATCCTGACGATTTCCCCCGCCCGGCCGGTCTTCACAATGATGTTCTCGAACTGCTGAACGGTCTCGAGGCGGCCGAGGGTGGTGATCGTGTACTGGAAGTTGAGGCCCTCCGGATTCGGCGGCTGTCCGATCGCGCCCGCGGCCACCTGCACGTTCTGCTCGCGCAGGGCACTGATCACTTCATCGGTCGTGAGGTTGCGGGCCTTGAGCCTGCCGGGATCCAGCCAGATCCGCATCCCGAAGTCCTTGGCCCCCATCGACTGCACCTTCCCGACCCCATCGACGCGGGCCAGAACGTCGCTGATCTGGGTCGTGGCGTAGTTGGAGATGAAGATGTCGTCGTACCGGCCATCGGGAGAGATGATGTTGACCATGAGGGTGATCTGCGTCGACTTCTTTTCCGTCTTCACCCCCTGCCGCTTGACCTCTTCCGGGAGCAACGGCTCGGCGATCGCGACGCGGTTCTGCGTGAGCACCGCCGCCATGTCCGGGTCCGTGCCGATGTCGAAGGAGATCGTGAGGTTCATCGAACCGACCGAAGTGCTCTTCGACTGCATGTAGATCATGTTTTCCACGCCGTTCACCTCTTTTTCGATCGGCGTGGTGACCGTCTGCTCGACGACCTGGGCGTTGGCGCCCGGGAATACGGTGCTCACCTCCACCGTGGGCGGGGTGATATCCGGCATTGACTCGATGGGCAGCGTGGGAATCGAGATCGTCCCCAGGATGACGACCACGATGGAGATGACCAGCGCAAAGACCGGGCGGTAGATGAAGAAGCGGCTGAACATGGCCTACTCCTCCGCTTCCGGTTCTTCGTCGGCGGCGGCTCCCGCCTGCCCCTGCATCGCAGCCTGCCGCTGGGCCAGTTCCTCCTCCGTCAGCGGAGTCACGGGAAGCCCCGGCCGGGCGCGGAGCAGACCGTTCGATATGTACGTGTCTCCCACCTCGATGCCGCTCTCCACCACGATCGTACCGTCGGGCTGGGGCTGTCCGACGGTCACGTAGACGCGCTCCACCATGTTGTCTTCGCCGACCAGGTACATGTACTTGCCCCCCAGATCGGTGCCGATGGCGCGTTCATCCACGAGCAGAGCGTCCCGTGTCTCCATCGCCAGCACGCGAACCCGAACGAAGAGCCCCGGAAAGAGGAGGAGATCCTCGTTCTCGAATACGCCCCTGAGCTCGATCGTGCCCGTGCTGGGGTCGACCGTGTTTCCGATGAAGTCGATGTAGCCCTGGAAGGGGAACGTGTCCGCGTCGGCCGCCGTGCCCACGAGCACAGTGGCCACCCGCTTCTGCGCCTGGATTTCCGACTCGGACAGTTCCTCCTCCCTTCCCACCGTCTCCATCATCGCCTCATCATCCACCACCTGCCGCGCCTCGTCCATGGCCCGCACCATGGCCAGCACCACCCACTCGGGTGCATTGAAGAAGACGTGCATCGGCTGCATGCGGTTGACGGTCGTGAGAAGCGTCTGCTCGCCGAATCCGACCAGGTTGCCCGGATCTACGCGCCGACGCCCCACCTGCCCCGTGATCGGGCTGCGTACGCTCGTGTAGTCGTAGTCGAGCTGAGCCTTGGTCAGGCGGGCTCTCGCGCCCAGGACCGCCGCCACCGCGGCGTCGCGCTCCGCTTGCGCCCTGTCCAGATCCTGTCGGCTCACGGCGTTGGTCTCGATCGCGATCCGGACCCTCTCCAGGTTCGACTCCTTCAGCGCCGAGTCGGCCACCGAAGAGCGAACCGACGCCACGGCCTCATCCCGGGCGGCCCGGTACTGCTCCTGCTCGATGACGAACAGCACGTCACCCTGATTGACGATGTCCGAAGCAGAGAAGAGCTGGCGCTCGAGGACGCCTCCGACCCTGGCTCGGATCTCCGCCGCCTCGACGGCCTGGGTGGTCCCCGTGAAGTCCACGTAGGGCTGTATGGGCCTCACGACCGGCTGCGCGACCGTCACTTCCGGAGCCTGTCGCACCACCTGGTCGCCTCCGCCGCAGGCCGAGGCGGCCACCGCACCCACCAGTATCGGAAGACAGCTTCTCCAACCGCTCATGCTCTGAATCCTCGCGTGGTTCGTCATCGGTCACCTCCGGTCGCAGGAGGTGGGGTTTCTCCAGCCGCAGCCGCCGCCGTCACTTCAGCCCGGCTCGGCGACCAGCCGCCGCCCAGCGCCCGGTTGAGCGCAATCAAATTGTTGACGACCTGGCCTTCACTGTCGGCAAGCGCGTCCTGCTGCTGGAACAGGGACCGCTGCGAGTCCAGGAGGTTCTGGAAGTTGGTCAGTCCGGACAGGTATTGGGTCTCCACCAGGTCGACGGCGCGTTGAGAAGCGTTCACCGCCTCCTGCAGACGGTCCCTCCGCATCTTCTCCTGCCCATAGGCCACGAGTGCGTTCTGCGTTTCCTCGAGGGCCCGGAGCACCGTCTGCTCGTACGCCGCCAGTGCCTGCGCCGTGCGCGCTTCCTCGGCTCGGATTTGATTTCGGATCTTCCCGCCCGTGAAGATCGGCCAGGTGATCTTCGGTAGGATGCTGAAGACGCCGCTGCCACCATCACCCAGGTCATCGAAGTCCAGCGCCTCGAGACCCACGCTCCCCCCAAGCGATAGCGTGGGGTATAGATCCGCGGTTGCAACCCCGATGCGCGCCGTCTGGGACGCGAGCAGGCGCTCGGCCTGCCGGATATCCGGTCTGCGACGCAGGAGATCCGCCGGAATCCCGTACGCCACCTTGTCGTCGGGGTCCGGCAAACCTGCGGATGCCTGCAGCTCGCCGTGAATCGAGCCGGGCGCCTCGCCGAGCAGCACGGCCAGCCGGTTGAGCGCTGCCTCGAGACCGATGTCGAGAGCGGGAATGGTCGAGCGCGTCTGCGCCAGGTTCTGCTCGGCCTGAGCGACGTCCAGGGCCGAGGTGAGTCCAGCATTGAAGCGATCGCGCGTCAGCTCCAGACTGTTCTCCTGGGCCGCTACGTTCTGGTTGGCGAAATCGAGACGCGCCTGGAAGGCCCTGGCGTCCACGTAGGCGGAACCGACCTCGGCGTACA
>JAMJQR010000219.1 GCA_023554335.1 Candidatus Benthicola marisminoris | reverse complement strand
TTGGATGGATCGCCCTCATGCTCGTCGGATGTGCCCAGTCCGCGGACGAAAGCGCCCGCCCCCCGGATGACGCACCGCCGCCGGCCGAAGCGCCAGCGGAGACCCAGGATCCGGCCCGCGCGCCTGCGGACGTGGAGTTCGCGCCCGAGCTCGCCGTCGACCTCGATGCCATGACGCTGAGCGAGACCGGCCTGTACGTTCAGGTGCTTGAGGAAGGCGATGGCCCGCAGGCCGTTCCCGGAGACCAGCTTGGAGTTCACTACACCGTCTGGCTCTCGGACGGATCCAAACTGGACTCGAGCTTCGACAAGACGCCGCCGGCACCGTACGACCTCATCCTCGGGCGGACGCCGCTCATCGCCGGTTGGAACGAGGGCGTCACCGGCATGCGCCTGGGAGAAAAGCGCCGCCTGGTGGTTCCGTACCAGCTGGGCTACCGAGCCGAGGGGAGACCGCCCGCCATTCCCGGATACAGCACCCTGGTCTTCGAGGTGGAGCTCGCGGCACACGAGCCGGCCGCGGCCGAATAGCGGAGCGTGATTCGGCTGCACGGGTCCCTGCGCCACGCGGCACCAGCCCTCTGCCTGACGCTCGCGGCGGCCTGCTCCGCGGCCGACTCCCCACCGGCCATACCCGGACCCGGTGAGGGGCAGATCCGCGTCGCCACCTGGAACATCCGGTTCTTCCCGGAGCCCCCATCGGACGAAGGGCCGGGGACCGATGTGAGGAGGACCGGGGAGATCCTGGCCGGCCTCGACGCAGATCTCATCGCGGTTCAGGAGATCGCCGACCCGGCGGTGCTCGAGGAGCTGCTTGCAGGGGTCAACGCGGAGCTCGCGGCGCAAGCTACCTCCACCGGTGGAACACGCGTCCGCCACTACGTTTCCCGCCTGGCGGATTCCGGCGGTCACGGAGGCCAGTTCGTCGGTTTCGTCTACGACACCCTTGCGCTGGAGCTCACGGGCGTGCGCACCCTGTGGAGCCTGCAGATGACCCCGGACCTGAGGCCCGCGCTATACGGCTGGGCCAGGAGCCGGCGGGGCGGGCTGGACTTCCAGGTCGTGACGGTACACAACGACTCCGGCACGGACGACCGCGACTACCAGAACCGGCTGCGGTTCCTCGATTCTCTGGACGACGAGCTGGCCGGTCGCTGGGCAGCCGATGCCGATATCATCGTGCTGGGTGATTTGAACACGATGGGCCGCGAAGCCGGCGAGGGGCTCCCCCGAATCAGCGCAGACGCCGAGATCGCGGGGCTGGATCGCCGCCTGGCGGAGATGGATCTGCGCCGAGTCCAGAGCGACCCGAGCTGCACGGAGTACTACCGCGGTCGCGGCACCCGTCTCGACCACGTGCTCGTCTCCACCCGATCGGCACTAGGGGCCACCGACCTCGAAGCCAGTGTCTTCGGGTACTGCGGAGAGAACGAGTGCCGGCGGCTCGATGCCCGTCGCATGCCTTATGACTACGCCCGCGTCTCCGATCACTGCCCGGTCGTAGTCGACCTGGAGGATGTGGACCGGGACTGAGCGCTCGTTCTGGCCAAGGACCTGCCGTTTGCGTACCGTTGGGTCGGCTCAAGCAGGCCCGATACTCGACACCCGGGAGACCTATGGGGAACGCCCCCTCCGAACAGATCGACTGGGCGCTGATTCTGGGCGGCTCGAGCGGCTTCGGGCTGGCCACGGCGCACAAGCTCTCCGAACACGGGATGAACGTCTGCATCGTCCACCGTGACCGGCGTGGAGCGATGGGTCGGATCGAGCCCGAATTCGAGAGAATCCGAGAGCGGGGGGTCTCCCTCGTGACGTACAATCGGGACGCCCTCTCCGATGAAAGCCGCGCGGCCATCCTGGACGACCTGGCGGAGCGACTCGCCGAGGACGGCGGTAGGATTCGCCTCCTTCTCCACTCCATCGCGTTCGGCAACCTGAAGCTCATCGGACCGGAGGCCCCAGGGGAGTCCGGCGCTCGCAGTGCGCTGGCCGCCGAACTCGGGGTCGAAGAAGTGCGCGTGGCCGAGGGCGCCGACCGGCTGTTCGAGGAGGGAGTGGACGGCGTGCAGGGCCTGACCTCGCCTCCGGAGTACGCTCAGGAGCTGTTCCTCGAGGACGAGGACATGGTCCGAACCATCTACGCGATGGGCACCAGCCTGCTCACCTGGACCCAGGACCTGCTGGCGCGCGGCCTGTTCGCTGCCGACGCCCGCGTGCTCGGAATGACCAGCGAGGGCAACGAGGTGGCATGGAAGGGCTATGCCGCGGTCGCGGCCGCGAAAGTGGCCCTGGAGTCCGTCTCCCGTTCCATAGCGGTGGAAATGGCGCACCTCGGGATCCGCTCCAATATCGTGCAGGCCGGAGTCACCGATACGCCGGCTCTCCGGCTGATCCCCGGCAATGCCCATCTCAAGGCCCAGGCTCGCACTCGTAACCCTTTTCACCGTCTCACCACCCCGGAAGACGTGGCAAACGTGATCTACTTGCTGTCGCGGCCCGAGGCCGCCTGGATCAACGGAGCCATCATCCGGGTGGACGGCGGTGAGCACGTTTCGGGGCTCACGCGATGAGCCTCTGGCTGCACGGCCTGGGTCATTTCCACCCCGAGAACGAGATCACGAACCGGTTCCTCACGGACCTGGATATCGGGACGAACCAGGAGTGGATCGAGGAGAGGGTGGGGATCGACGCTCGCCGGACTGTCCTGCCCCTCGACTACATCCGTGAGACGCGGAACGCGGATCCGGCGCAGGCCATGGAGGCGGCGCTGTACACGCACGCCGAGACGGGACGGCGCGCGGCGGAGATGGCCATCGAGAGGGCCGGTATCGCGAAGTCCGACATCGGCATGCTGATCGCGGGCTCCTGCTCGCCGGACATGATGTCGCCAGCGGACGCGTGCACCGTCGCGGCGGCGCTAGAGCTCGAGGTGCCGTCGTTCGACATCAACTCCGCCTGCACGAGCTTTCACGTAGCGCTCTACATGCTCTCGATGATGCGGCCCGAGGGGCTGCCCGAGTACATCCTCGTGGTCACTCCGGAGAGCCTCACTACGGCCGTGGATTACAGCGACCGCGCAGCGGCCGTGCTGTGGGGTGACGGGACGGCGGCCGCCGTCGTTTCCACACGTGTCCCCTCGCGGATCGAGATCCTGGGGAACAGCCTCGAGTCGAGCCCGGCCGGACACGATAAGGTCATCGTGCCCTCCTTCGGCCATTTCTGGCAGGAGGGCCGCACGGTTCAGATGTTCGCGATCAAGAAGACCACGCGGATTCTGCGCAGCCTGCGGAAGGAGTACGAGACCCCCGACCGCGATCTCCACTTCGTGGGTCACCAGGCGAACCTCCGGATGCTCGAGGCCGTGTGCCGTCAGTGCGACATCGAGGAATCACGCCACCACCACAACGTGGTCAACTACGGCAACACGGGCTCGGCCGGGGCTCCGGGAGTGATCTCGATGCGCTGGAATGAGTGGACGGATCGGGACGACGTGGCCGTCATCGGCGTCGGCTCCGGACTCTCGTGGTCGGGCCACGTGCTTCGGTTCGGAGGGACCCCGTGAAATACGTCGAGTTCAGGGAGCGCGACCACTTCTCCCACGAGGAGGTCATCGCGCTGGCCTACGGTCGCCTGGTCGAGGACGCGCCGGATGAGTTCAAGGCCCGATTTCCTCTCCCGCCCATGCTGATGGTGGACAGGGTTACGGAGATCAGCCGCCGGGGGGCCCGGGGACGGATCGTGGCCGAGCGCGACGTGCGCGTCGACGACTGGTTCTTCCACTGCCACTTTCTCGGCGACCCGGTTCAGCCGGGTTGTCTGGGCGTGGACGCCATCTGGCAGCTGATCGGCATGTACTGCGCGTGGAACGGAGCCCTGGGCACCGGACGGGCGCTGGGGTGCCAGGAGGTCGAGTTCTTCGGTCAGATCCGGCCGTACGACGGAACCGTTCGCTACGAGATCGACATCGTACGCTACCAGGAGCTGCCGGCATCCGGCTCTTCCATCGCGCTTGGAGACGCCAAAGTGCTGGTGGACGGCCAGGAGATCTACGAGATCAAACGGGCCAAGGTCGGGGTGTTCCGCGATATCGACTATCCCGACTATCCGCGGCCGTCGCAGCATTCCCGGGGCGGGAGGCTCGGCGAATGACGGGCACCGCGCTGGCTCCCGAGGAGATCCTGGCGCTCCTCCCCCAGCAGGAGCCGTTCCGCTTCGTCGACGAGATCCGCGAGATCTCGAAGCGTCATATCGTGGCGCGCTACACGTTCCCGCCCGACCTGGAGTTCTACCGGGGCCACTTCCCGGGCAATCCGGTGACGCCCGGAGTGATCCTGCTCGAGTGCATCGCCCAGGTGGGCGTGGTCGCTCTCGGCATCTATCTTGTCGCGCTCGAGGGTGGCCTCGAGGCCGTGGACAGCCGGTTGAGCCTTTTCGCGGATGCGGACGTCGACTTCTCAGGCGTGGTGAGACCCGGCGATCGGGTCACCGTGTCTGCGAAGAAGAAGTTCTTCCGGCGCGGAAAGCTCCGCTCGGAAGCCGAGATGCGCCTGGACGATGGCACCCTGGTTTGTTCCGCCACGATATCCGGCATCGCAGTGCCGAGGTGAAGAGCGTATGACACGCCGCGTCGTGATTACCGGGATGGGAATCGTCGCGCCCAACGCCATCGGGCTCGACGCATATGAAGAGGCCCTCCGTGGAGGCCGCTCCGGAATCCGCCACGTTCCGCTACTGGACGAGCTGAAGTTCGGCTGCCGGGTGGCAGGGGTTCCCCAGGGCGTGGACGAAGTCGCGGAGAGCTACTTCGACGAGGACGAGCTCCTCGCCATGAACTCAAGCCACCGCTTCGGCTGTGTCGCCGCCGTGGACGCGTGGACGGACGCCGGCTTCGAGCGGCCATCGCACGAAGACGAGCACGTATTCTGGGAAGCTGGAGCCGTCATCGGCACCGGAATCGGCGGGATCGACACCATCGGAGAGCGGATCGTGCCGATGGTCGATAGCGGGCGGGTGCGGCGCCTCGGAAGCACCATGGTCGAGCAGGTGATGGGGAGCGGAGTGTCGGCCCGCGTTTCCGGCCTCCTCGCCCTCGGGAACCAGGTGACCGCCAACTCCAGCGCGTGCAGCACGGGCACCGAGGCGATCATCGAGGGCGCTCTGCGCATCCGATCCGGCCTCGCGGACCGCATGCTGTGCGGCGGGACTGAGGGCGCCAGCCACTACATCTGGGCCGGCTTCGACTCCATGCGGGTCCTGTGCCGGAACCACAACGACGAGCCGGAGAAGGCCTCCCGGCCCATGAGTGCGTCGGCCGGCGGGTTCATCCCCGGGAGCGGGGCCGCTGTCCTCCACCTCGAAAGCCTGGGCTCCGCGCTCGAGCGTGGAGCCCGGATCTACGCCGAAGTGCTGGGCGGGGCCCTGAATTGCGGCGGACACCGCAGCGGCGGGAGCATGACGGCTCCGAACCCGGTCAGCGTGCGGCGGGTCATCGGTCAGGCGATCGCGGACGCGGGGATCGAGCCGGACGAGGTGGACCTGATCAACGGGCACCTGACCGCGACGGGCGCCGACCCGAACGAAGTGGCCGCCTGGGCCGATGCGCTGGGCGCCACTCCGGAGTCGTTCCCCGTCATCAACTCCACGAAGTCGATGATCGGCCACGGACTCGGCGCCGCCGGCGCCCTCGAGTCCGTCGCCTGCATCCTCATGCTGCGCGGAGGATTCGCGCATCCGTCGCTGAACTGCGAGGACGTACATCCCCGGATCGAGGGGTACGCGGAATCCATCCCTCACAAGATGAAGGAGATGCCGGAGCTCCGCACGATTATCAAGTCGGGCTTCGGCTTCGGCGACGTGAATGCCTGCGTGATCTACCGCCGATGGACCCAGTAGTGTATTAGTTGGGGCATGGAGGCTGGTTTCATCCCACAGGAGAGATAGCCGGATGGCGAGAGACGAGACCTTCGCGAAGGTCATGGAGATCATCGGCCGGTATGCAAAGAACAAGGACGCTCTCGAGGGAGCGACCGACGACACCAACATCCTCGAAGACCTGAAGGTCAACTCTGCGCGGCTCGTTGACGTAATTCTGGACTTCGAGGACGAGTTCGACATCGAGGTGGCGGACGAGGATGCGGACGCGGTGAACACGGTCGGCGACGCCGTCACGCTGATCGAAGCCAAGCTGGGCTGATTGGGGCAACCCCTCGTGACTGAAGTCCCGCGTATCCCGCGACGCACGCGCTTCGCCCTGTGGCTCCAGCGCGAGGTGGGTCGCCTGACGTCGGTGTTCTGGATACCGGCGGGCGCGTTCGCCATGAAGTACGTGATGGGCTACCGCATCAAGAACGCCGCCCGTCTCCGTAAGCGGTTCCGCCGCATCGTGGCCGAGAGCGACGAGCCCATCCTCATCTGCGCGAACCATCTGACCATGGTCGATTCCATGCTGGTCGCGTGGGCCCTGGGCGGGAGCTGGTGGTACTTCTTCAACTATCGCCGGCTGCCGTGGAATCTCCCCGAGTACCGGAACTTCGCGGCCCTGTGGTTCGGCCGGGTGGCCGTGTGGCTGACCAAGTGCATCCCCATCAAGCGCGGCGGGAAGCGGGAGGAAGTCTCCGGCGTCCTGAAGCGGGTCAAGTACCTGCTCGCCCGCGGAGAAACCGCCCTCATCTTCGCAGAGGGGGGACGGAGCCGCACGGGACGCGTGAACCTGGACTCGATCGCGCACGGCATGGGGCGGATCGCGAGCAACGTGCGCGACTGCAAGGCGCTGGTCGTGTACTTGCGGGGTGACCGCCAGCGCTCCTGGTCCACCGTACCCGCCATGGGCGACTCGTTCTACGTCGACATCGCGCTCATCCGGCCGCAGTCCGACCGTAAGGGCATTCGCCGGTCGCGCGAGTTCGCCCAGCAAATCGCCCAGCGCCTGGCACGCATGGAAGAGAAGTACTTTGCTCGTCGGAAATGACGTCGTAGATCTCCGCGATCCGGAGAATCAGCCCGATTCGATTCACCCGCGCTTCGACGCCCGCGTCTTCAACTGGACCGAGAGAGCGCGGATCCTCGCCTCGTCGTCGCCCCACCGGATGCGCTGGCTGCTGTGGGCCGCCAAGGAGAGCGCCTACAAGGTGGCCCGAAAGGTAGATTCGCGAGTGTTCTTCTCGCCGCGAGCCTTCGCCGTGCGAATCCCGGGGGGCGAGACGGACACCTCGCACCCGTTCCTGGCGGAAGTCGCACACGAAGCCGGCAGGTTTCAGGTGTGCCTGGAGGGCACGGAAGAGTGGGTTCACGCGGTCGCTTCCATGTCAGGCGCTGGCGTGGCGCGAGCCAACTGGCAGCTACGCTCCCTCGGCCGTGAGGCCGCCCGCCGCATCCCTGGCGCCGAGGCCAGCGCCCGGGTCCGCAGGCTCGCGTGCTCCGCGATCGCTTCCGCCCTGGCGGCCGTCCCTTCCGACATCGTGATCGCCGCAGCGGCGAAACGGATCCCTCGGGTCTGGTGGCGCGGAGAGCCGCTCCCGGTGGATCTCTCGTTCTCGCATCACGGCCGGTTCGTGGCCTGCGCGTGGGGCCGGGTGAAGCGCGGCGACTGACGCTCCAGGCGGCGGTGCCCGGGTCAGCCGGCCCGTGCCGAACGCCCTGGCCCTACTCCTCCTTGATCAGCGACCAGTTGGCGTGCACCTGTCGCCAGACGCCCTCGTCGTACCGGTACACGGACGTCGCCTTCCAGGGCTGCCACCTTTCCCCCTCCGGCCCGATGCCCTGGAAGTGTAGCGTCAGGATCCCCGTGTTCCCATAGATCTGGACCTTGGGATTGAGGATCTCGTAGCTGTGCGGGGGAATCGGAAGGGACGCCAGGTAG
>JAMJQR010000218.1 GCA_023554335.1 Candidatus Benthicola marisminoris | reverse complement strand
GACAAGATCGAGGACAGCCTCTACTGACCGGATGACGATTCCATGCGAAACCAGGTAACGGCCGCGGCGCTCGCGCTCGCGGCAGCGATAATCCTCGGAGGCGCCGGCGAGGCGCGGGCCCAGAACGGCCACATGCGCCAGGGCGTGGGTGCGGTGAACTCGGCCATGGGTGGGGCAGGGGCCGCGACCACGCGGAGCCTTCTCGGGACGTTCTACCTCAATCCCGCTGCCGTGGTCGGCTATGACGGCACACGAGTGGAGTTCAGCCTGGACTTCCTGAACCCGAATCACGAGATCTCGGGCGGGTCGTCCAGCCTGAAGAGCTCTCATGACCACTACTACGTGCCGTCCGCGGCTGTCTCGGGCCCCGTAAGCGATCGAGTCACGCTCGGACTCGGCGCGATTCATCTCGGCGGCTTCCGGACCCGTTGGGCGGGAATCCTGGACGGGGGCGCATTCGCAGCGGAGGGTGAGTACACAGCGGTGCGCTTCACTCCGGCTGTCGGTTTCGCGCTGACGGACGCCGTTTGGCTCGGCGGGTCCGTGCTGGTGGACTGGGCTTCCTTCCGCCAGGACCCACTGCTGGTGGGGGCGCCCACGGAGGAAGCCTACCCCAACGCAGTCGGCGGGGACGTCGACATCGGGGTGGGATTCCAGGCCGGCCTGCTCTGGAACTTGAATGACTTCATTGCACTCGGGGCCTCCTATGCATCGACGACCGGAGGCGGCGAATACGTTCTCGCAGGGACCGTGTCTGCTCCGGGATCGCCATCGTTCGGAGACCTGCAGCAGGTGGCATTCAATCTCGAAGCGCCGGCCATGTTGGTGGGCGGCCTGGCCATGACCCCCCTCCCGAGCCTGCTACTCGCGGCCGACGTACGCTACCTGTTCTACGAGGACGCAGCCGGGTTCGCCCTCGACGGGGACTCGCCGTTCGCTTCCGATGGATCGCTGGCCGGCTTCGGCTGGCAGAACGTCTTCGTGTTCAACCTGGGCGCCGAGTATGCGGTGAGCGACAAGCTCGACCTGCGGGGCGGGTACAATCACGGGGGGGCCGCGGTCACATCAGATCTCGTTTCCGTCAACCTCACCACACCCGGCATCGTGGAAAACCACGTGTCGTTTGGCTTCGGCTGGCAACCGACCCGGCGGTTCCGGATCGACGCCGGCTACATCATCGCCCTCGAGAACACCGTCAGCGGGCCGGTTCTGACGCCCGTTGGGGCTCTGGCCGAGACGGTCACCCTGAAATCACGAGGCCACGGCATGCAGCTCGCCTTCTCTCTGGGCACGCGAGGCTTCTGAGAGTCACTCAGCTCCCGTCCCCTTCTCCGGGGGCGGGGGCGTAAGCCGTGCCGGCCCACGACCTTTTGCAGATGTCGATTCGCGACAACGGCTTGTGGCACTCACGCCACAATTGGCAGGCTCCTTCGCAACCGTTAAAGTCGGAGCAATTGTCTGTCGTGATCAACGAGTATCGGCCACGGCAGGCGACGAACGCACGATTGCCGGGGCTAGACTAGCCGGCGTGAAGCTTGCGCCCCGCGGTTGTCTGTTCGCCACCAGTGTGCTGTCTGTCCGATCTCCAGGCAGCGATGGACTACTCGAGTCGGGAGGATACACATGAGAGGTTACAAGGTCCTTGCACTTGGCCTGTCGGCCGTCGTCGCGTTCACGTTCACGGCATGCGACGAGCAGCCGACGGAGCCGGAGGCTCAGGCGAGCGAAATGTCGTTCGCCAAGGGCAACGGATTTCCTCCGGGCGCCCATGATTACAAGCTCAACATCATCGGCGTGCCGAAGGACAAGTCGGCCGACATGGATGGGAACAACGGCCGGCGGATCTTCGTGCAGCTGAATGGCGGCGAGACGGTCACGAATGGCGGCGGGAAATGGAAGCCCGGCAAGAGCTGGGATGACCTCAACAAGGTGAATAAGATTCTGCTGATGCCCGGCGAGTTCGGCGTGGCGGACGCCAACGCGACCGACAGTGACGGGGCGCTGTTCTACCTCCCGGATCCGAACACGGGAGACGGACCGGAGTACAGCGTGTTCGCCCGCGCCCTTGGCACGCCGGGAGGTTACGCCACGCTCACGACGTGTGCCGACGAGGATGGGGACGGATTCGACGACTCGGACGACGTCTGGTGTGGGAGCAACGGGGTCACACTGACCCGAAACGGCAAGAAGCCCCGCGCGGTCAACGTCACCGAGAATCTCCTCAAGCTGGTGATCTCCGTGGATCCGGACACCGATCCCGAGCTTTCAGTGTGCCTGGGCGGCTCCGGCGACACGCCCGACTTCGATGATCCAGCGGCAGAGTTCGATGTATGGCTCTTCGACGCCTGCTTCGAGAACTACTTCTGGAACTACGACAACCACGGCCTCAAGCTGCTGGAGCTTCGCTTTTACGCGAACTGAGTTGCAGCAAGGAGTTCCTGCGAAGTCCCGCGGCTCCGACAGGGGTCGCGGGACTTCGTGCGTCAGTGTTCTGCCATGGCCTTGCTCTGCTAACCTCCTGCGGCGCCTTCCTCTGCTAACGGATCCCGCCAGCACCTTCCGGGTAACGATCAAAACAGCCAGATTGCGTCGGTCATCCCATCGGCCACTTCGTGTGTCAAAGTAGGAAAGGGAGACGGTCCGGGATCGTCTCCCTCGGAACTACGGGGTACGCCCTGGAATCACCCGGGTCCTTCAGGACTCTAAGAACCAGGTGAAACCTCACAGCATAGACGGGTGTCGATGAGTTGGTTCGAACGACTGCGTGAACGGCACATATTCAGGACCGCCTTCATCTACCTGGGCGGTGCTTGGGCCTCGATGGAAGCGATCGGCTTCTTCGTAGACAACTACGGTTGGTCCAGGACCGTCCTGGACGTGGCCGTGTTGCTCATCGTGCTTGGGTTCCCCGCTGCCCTGATCATCGCCTGGTATCATGGCGAGAGCGGCAAGCAGCAGGTCCAGCGCACCGAGGCCTCCCTTCTGCTGACACTCGTCGTACTCGCGGGGATCGGAACGTTCAGGCTGAGCACGGCGGCCGAGGATCCGGTGTCCCGCCTAGATTCCGCCCGAAGCGATGCAATCCCGGTTGCCACGGTCGATCTTGGCGAACGTTCCGTTGCCGTGCTGCCTTTCGTAAACAGCACGGGGGTGGACAGCCTCGACTGGCTCGGATCCGGGATGTCGGACATGCTGACCACGAACCTGGCCCAGACCGGCGCCCTCCGCGTGGTGAGTCCGCAGCGTCTGTTCGAACTCCTCCGCCAGGAGGGCCACGCCGAGACCGACGAGATCCCGCAGCAACGGGCGATGGAGATCGCCGCCCGCTCCGGGGCCCGTACCATGGTCCACGGTGCGATCCTCGGCACGCCGGCGGACCTGGCGCTGGATGCGCAGCTCATAGACCTCTCCGACGGGACGATCATAGCCGCGGAGAGGGCACGCGGCTCGGACGTGTTCGCCCTGGCCGATACGGTAGCCGAACGCCTGGCTGCGCAGCTGGCGGCAGGCACGGAATACCAGATGGCGGCTGCGCCCGAGAAGTCGCCGCTCGAGCTGACCGGGGATATGGAAAAACTGCGAGAGTACCAGACCGGACTGCGGACCGCCTGGAACCAGCTCGACAACGACAGCCTCGAGGTGCGCTACCACCTGGTGGACATGTTGGAGATGATGCCAGGCCGGGAGGACGAGGCCCGAAAAGCCTTGGAGGAGATCATCGAGATCGCGCCCGGGGAGGCTCAGGCGGTGGGACGGCTCGCCCGCATCGCGATCGTCCAGGGAGACACCGCGGCCGCGGACAGCCTGATCGTACGTTACGCGGGTCTGGAAAAGGACCAGCTGAAGGTGCACACGGGCTCCGGGCAGCTGCTCGAGCGCGCGGCCAGGTTCGACGAGGCCCGGGATGCCTACCGGCAGGCTCTGGCCGTGGAGCCGGACAACGCGACGCTTCTCGACCTGCTGGCTCGCACCTATCTGCGGGCGAACGATCCGGCCGGAGCGCGAATGGAGATGGAGCGCTTCACCGCGAGCCCGAACCCGGCGATCGAATCTGAGGCTCACCTTCTCATCGGCGATGCGTGGGCGTGGGAGGGACGGTTCTTAGAGGCCCTCGCTGCGTACGGTCGAGCCGAGGCGGTGGGTGCCCGAGAGGGTTTGCCTGACCTCGAAGCAGCGGGACGCGAGAGCGGTCTCTGGGTGGACGCGCTGTTAGACCCCGAGAACGGGGTTTCCCGCATCAACAACTCCGTCTGGACGCTCCTCGATCTCGGGCGCGGAGAGACGGCGCTGAATCTGGTCGAGGCCGCCGATCGCCTGTACGTTCGCGACTCGGACCGCCTGTACCCCGTCGAGTTTCACACCATTCTGTACCTCAAAGGCCGGGTCTACGAGCTCCTGGGGAAACCGCGCGCAGCGATGGCCGCCTATGGACGTCTCCTGAAGAACTGGGGGGATGTGCTGCCGGAGGCGCCACGGCTCTCGGACGCGGCCCAGAGAATGACCGCCATCCAGACCGAGTGGGTTGAGAAGGGTGGCCCGCCGCCGCCTCCGCCGGGAAGCGCGAGGCGTCCTCC
>JAMJQR010000217.1 GCA_023554335.1 Candidatus Benthicola marisminoris | reverse complement strand
GTCCGCGCCCCGAGGACGCGTGCCCGCGATGGGCCGGAGCTGGGCCTCCCGGCCGTCCAGCCGAACCAGGGCCTCGGGGGACGAGCCCACGACCGAGACGCCGTCCAGGTCGAGGTAATACATGTAGGGCGAAGGATTCAGCAGCCGCAGCGCCCTGTAGGCCTCGAACGGGTGAATGTCGCATCGTCCCTGGAAACGGATGGACAGCACCAGCTGGTACACGTCGCCGGCCGAAATGTGGGCCTGGGTGCGCTCCACTCCCGAGAGGAAGTCCGGGCGGCTGAGACTCGGCGTGGGAGGCGAGTGACCGCCAGCCTCCGCGCGAGCGGGCAGCGGACCCCTGAGCAGCCGGACCACTTCGCATCTCAATGCGATACGCTCGGATTCCGGTCCGGCGTGGAGGAGCGCGACTCGCCGTGAGACGTGATCGAACGCGAGGAGCGACTCCGGTGCCAGGTAATGCGCCTCCAGCCGTCCGTCACCCTCGGCGGGGACCCGGAGGTTCTCGAAACGGCCCGCCATCTCGAAGCCCGTAACGCCCACGAGACCACCGGCGAACGGAAGGTCTGCCACCTCCGGCTCGACTCTTTGGACGCTCGAAAGAGCTCCCCGCAGGGCATCCAGCAGACCCTGTGTGTCCTCGGGCATCGGTTGCGCCTCGTCCCCGACGCGGATTTCTCCGCCTTCAATCCGCACGTCCAGGGCGGCTCCGAACCCGATGAAGGAGTAGCGGCCGAGCCGCTCGCCTCCCTCGACGCTCTCGAGCAGAAAGCGCGGCTGCAGAGGAGCCAGCTTCAGATAGGCCGATACCGGAGTGTCCAGGTCGGCCGCGATGTCGAACGGGTGCTGCATGGTCCCCTTCTCGTCACCCGGGGCGTCACGAAGGCGGGATGCGAAAAACCCACCTCCAGGCGTCCGAAGGTGGGCTGAGTTTCTACCGGCGAGCGTTCGAGCTCAGTCGGATGCCACCTCCGTATGCGCGCAGCGCCACCACCACCAGGAGGTGTTCGTGTGCGTCGTCGGTGACATCGAGCTTTGATTCATGCCGTAACGGATAACCGGTCGCCCCCCGACCGTCAAGGAACCGCGGCTCTCACGGTTCGAGATAGACCCGCCCGTCCTTCATCACGAAGACGACGTCCCGGATGGCCTCGATACCGGCGGTCGGGTCGCCGTCCACGGCGACCAGGTCCGCCAGCGCCCCCTGCCAGATCTCGCCTACCTCGCCCTCCAGGCCGAGCGCGCGCGCGTTGACGATCGTGGCGGCCTGCAGGGCCTGAACGGGGGTGAGGCCGGCTCGCACCAGCCAGGCCAGCTCGCGCCAGATTTCGCCGTGCGGAAAGACGCCCACGTCACTGCCGAGGCCGACGAGTGCGCCCGCATCGATTGCGTCCCGGACCGCCGCGAGGGAACGCGCGATCCTCGGGCTCAGGAAAGCCTCCGGTGTATCGAGCTCCCACCCTCCGTCGCGACCGCTGAAGTACTCATCGTACGCTGCCGAGGCAGCGAGAGTCGGATAGAGCACCACTCCGCGCTCCGCCATGAGGCGAAACACCTCCGGAGTCCCCCCTGAGCCGTGCTCGATGGTGCGCGCCCCCGCCAGTACCGATCGGCGCATTCCTTCGGGCGAGCTGGCGTGTGCCGCGACGGGAAGACCGGCCGCCGTGGCTTCGTCCACCAGCGCTTCGAGCTCCGCGAGGGTGAACGTGGGCGCCGTCCCGACTGCCCGGCGGAAGTCGGCGTACACCTTGATTACGTCCGCTCCGTGTCCGGCCTGCTCGCGCACCGCGCGCCGGATCTCGGTCTCCCCTGTCACCATCTGGGCCCCCGGCGGAAGGTGCAGGTCCGGGTCCCAGCCGCGCGGCCCCGGCGCGTACGAGGCCGTCGCGGCGATCGCGAGGGTGGCGGTGAGCATGCGTGGGCCGGGAATCAGCCCGTCGGCGATGGCATCCCGGACTCCAAGATCGGCCCAGCCGGCCCCTTCCGATCCAAGGTCCCTGAGAAGCGTGAATCCCGCGAGGAGATTGCGCTCGGCATTCACTCCCGCCATCAGCGTTCGATAGGCTCTGGACTCCTTGAGCACCTGGTCGTCCCACAGGGTCTCGTCGTACGGGTGCAGGAACAGGTGCGAATGAGCGTCGATCAGCCCCGGCAGCAGCGTCGCCCCCGGTAGCTCGATCCGCCGCAAACCGGCGGGCATTTCGAGCTCCTCCACGGGTCCGACGGACTCGATTCGATTCCCGGCAACAAGGACCGCCCAGCCCTGTCTCAACTCTCCGCCCGCAGCGTCGAACACGCTCTCCGGAACGATCAGCGTGTGGGGTCCATCGACCTTTTGGCCGGCGCCCGGGCTGGCGGCCGCAAGCGCGCAGACGATGAAGAAGATCAGGGCTCCGAACAGGCGGCGGTATCGCGGCTCTCTCATGAGATGCACTCCTCCTGCGGGTTGGCGAGAGTCGGAAGTTGACACCCCCTGCGCGCTGGCGCACGTTTGCAGCCGGGCCGGATCCGTCCCCCCGGGTTCGGATCACCCGCACCGCATGGAGGACCGGTGCTTCGCTTGCTATCCGTGGCCCTGCTGGGCCCCGCAATTCTCGTCGTTTCCGCTGCCAACCCCGAACCCCCGGTTTCACCCAATCCAGACCTGTACGTGTCGGCTGGCTGCGCCGGTTGTCACGGAACGGACGCCGCCGGCGACATCGGGCCCACGCTCGCGGGGACCGGTCTGACGTTCGAGGCGTTCCTGGAGCAGTTGCGTTCGCCGCGGGCGTGGATGCCGGCGATCTCTCCGAGCCTGGTCTCCGACACCCAGGCCCGTGACCTTTTCGAGTACGTCGCAGGCCTCCAGGTGCCGGAGGACGGGCCGATCGCCGGATCGGGCTGTCCCGGGGGACACCACGGTCAGGGACACCATGGAGCCGGGGCAGGGCAATGCCCGCACCACGGCCAGGGGTCGGCTCACCAGGGGCAGGGGCGCGGTCGGGGAGGCGCATGTCGGCACGGCGCCTGCCGCAGGGGTGCACAGGCGTCGACCTGAGTCCGGGTCGCACGCTCACATCGGCTCGGCCCGTCAGGTCCGGGCCAGTTCTGCCCGCCCCATGAGGTTCGCGAACGCATCGAAACGCAGCGCCTGCGGGCCGTCGGACAGAGCCCGCTCGGGCTCGGGGTGAATCTCGATCATCACCCCCTGCGCACCCGCCGCCAGAGCCGCCCTCGTGAGGTCAGGCACCCAGCGCGAAGTTCCGCATGCATGCGAGGGATCCACGATCAGCGGGAGGTGGCTTCGCTCCCGCACGACGGGAACGGCCGTGAGGTCCAGCGTGGCCCGCGTCGCCGTCTCGAAGGTCCGAATGCCACGCTCACACAGGATGACCTGCTGGTTGCCATGCGAAAGGATGTACTCGGCGGCAGACAGCCATTCGTCCACCGAGGACATCATGCCGCGCTTCAGAATGACCGGTCGGTGCGAGCGACCGATCTCCTTGAGTAGCGAGAAGTTCTGCATGTTCCGGGCGCCCACCTGGAGGACGTCCGCCTTCTCCGCCACCGGGCAGACGTCGGAGGGATGCAGGACCTCGGTGACCACCGGCAGACCGTACTCTCGCCCGGCCTCGACCAGGAGGTCGAGACCCTCGTAGCCCAGTCCCTGGAACGAGTAGGGCGAGGTCCTCGGCTTGAAGCAGCCGCCGCGCAGGAGATCGCCGCCGAGCTCGCTCACGGTCCGCGCACACTCGAAAACCTGGTCTCGCGACTCCACGGAGCACGGGCCTGCGATCACCACCGGCCGCGGCCCCCCAATCGTGACGGGACCCACGACGATCTCCGTGTCGGCATCGCGGGTGACCCGCGAAGCCAGGCGATACGGCTTCTTCTCCAGCGCCGCCCTGACGACGGCTTCCACGTCAGGGGCGGGCGCTTCCTGGACCCGGGGCTCTGAGCCCGCCTGTGAATCCGATTGAACCGGGCGTCGCGGCCGGGCTGGCCTGCGGTCCTCGCGCGACCAGGGCGGATACGACCCCAGGAGCTTCAGGTAGGTGGTGTGGGCGGCCAGCTGCCGGAACACGTCCGCGACGTTCTCGTCCGCCATGTCGCCTTCGAAGTCCAGGTAGAACAGATACTGCCAGGGTGAATTGGGCCGCGGCCGTGACTCGATCTTCGTGAGGTTCAGACCGTGTCGTGCGAACACGTCCAGGCAGGCCGCCAGGGCTCCGCCCTCGTGCCGAACCGAGAACACCACGGATGTCTTGGCTCCGGCGACCGGACCTCCGACGAGAGGCTCGCGCGCGATGGTGACGAAGCGCGTGAAGTTCTCGGCCTGGTTCGCGATCCCTCTTTGGAGGACCGTGAGGCCATACAGCCTCGCGGCCTCTTCGCTCGCGATCGCGGCGTGCGTTAGATCCGCATCGTCCCTGACTTTCCGAGCCGCCATCGCCGTGTCCGTATAGGATTCCGCCCGCACGTGTGCCTGCCCGGCCAGGAACCGGCTGCACTGCAGCAGGGCCTGCGGGTGGGAGAACACTTTGCGGATGCCGCCGAGGGTCGCCCCCTCGGGGGCCATGAGGCAGTGATCAACCACCTGGACTTCTTCACCGACGATCGACAGGTCGAAGGCCGCGAGCAGGTCGTACACGTCGTTGATCGACCCGGCCGTCGTATTCTCGACGGGGAGCATTCCGCGA
>JAMJQR010000216.1 GCA_023554335.1 Candidatus Benthicola marisminoris | reverse complement strand
CGGTTCGATCGCCTGCTGGTTACCGCGCCGCTCGGACGCTCGGCGGCGGTCACGGTCGGCCGGCAGACGATCTCGTGGGCGACGTCGCTGATCTTCACGCCCGCCGACCCGTTCGTCCCGTTCGACCCGGCCGATCCGTTTCGTGAATATCGCGCAGGCGTGGACGCGGTTCGAATACAGGGATTCTCGGGCCCCTTCACGGAGCTGGAGTTCGTCTTCCGCCCGTCGGATACCCGCGACGGAACCACGATCACGGCGCTGGCGCGCATCACCACCGCCTCCGGGCCGTGGCAAGTCTCGAGCTGGGCCGGCGTCCTGCACGATGCCGGCGCGGCCTCGGTCGGGGCGACCCTGACCGCCGCGGGTGCGGCATTTCGCGGAGAGGCACAGGTGCGGTGGCCGGAGGAAGTCGTGCGCTTCTCGATCGGGGCCGACCGGAGCTTCCCCCTGGCGGGTCGCGATCTGTACGTCATCGTGGAGTATCAGCGCGATGGTTTCGGGGCCAAGGATCCGGACGACTACCTCGCCGTGCTGCTGTCCGATCCGTACAGCCGCGGCGAATTGCAGGTCATTGGGCGGAACGAGGCGGCTTTCCAGGCATCGTGGCAGATCACGCCGCTCGCCACCGCGGACCTGCTGACCACATGGAACATGAACGACGGCAGCTTCCTGGTCACGCCCGCGGCGAGCTACTCGCTGTCCAACGAAGCCTACATCCGGGGCGGCTTCTTCTTCGGAATCGGACCCGGGACCCGTCAGATCGCCCTACCGACGTTCGCGTCCGGCCCTCTCGACCCCGGCGAGCAGGTCGTTCCCGGCTCTGAATATGGGATCGTACCCACCAGCCTTTACGTGTCGCTGTCCGCCTTCTTCTGACCTACAGCGGCGCCCCGGCCCCTGATTTGCTCGACATTTTGCCGTCGGACGGCCACTTTCTACGGCCCCCGGCGATGGGCACGCTGCTCAACGCCGCAGATGACGGGATGATCGATGCGCCTGGTCCTCATACGCCACGCGATTGCCGAAGACCGGTTCGAGTTCGCTCGCACCGGGAAATCGGACTACTACCGACCTCTGACCGAGAGGGGCCGATCGCGCATGGAGCGGGGGGCAGCGGGTCTGCGCACCCTGGTTCCCGAAATCGACGTTCTGGCCTCGAGTCCGCTCACCAGGGCCGTGCAGACTGCGGAGATCGTGGCGGGGGCGTATGGAGGCCTGCAAATAGAGGAGGTCGACTCCATCGGCACCGGCGACGGCGAAGCGTTCCTCGACTGGCTGGGAGATTCCGATCCCGAGGAAGTCGTCGCGGCGGTCGGCCACGAGCCGCACATGTCGATGTGGGCGGCGTGGATGCTCACTGGGGGATGGAACGACTTCGCCTGGGTGAAGAAGGGGTCGGCCATGCTGCTGGAGTTCTCCGGGCGTCCGCGACCGGGCGGCGCCGACCTGCTCTGGTTCCTCGCTCCGGCGCAGCTCCGGCGGCTGGGGGGGTAGGCGAATGGCGCGTCGACCTTCCAGTCTTCTGGACCTCCCTGCATACGCGGGCGCGATCAGGATCGCCCGGTTCTATCTCGACCGCGCCGGGCAGGCGGCGGCCCGCCTGAAGAAGAAAGGCGACGAGAAGGCCCTGCACGATTTCCGCGTCAGCCTTCGTCGGCTGCGGAGCACCCTGCAGGCCTACGCGCCCTACCTCGCTCCAGCGGTGTCGCCCAAGCAGCGGAGGAAGATCCGCAGGGTGGCCTCCGGCACCGGTGGTGGGCGGGACGCGGAGGTTCAGCTCGCGTGGCTCGAAGGTCGTCAGCTGGATGTGACGATTGACGAGGCAGCCGGCGTCGAACTGGTTCGCGAGAAGCTGGAGGACCAGCTGGCGGCCGGATACGGAAACGCCGTGAGCGGGGCGCTCCGGAAGTTCGCGAAACTGGACCGGCGTCTTCGGCGCCGCCTGGACGACCTCGAGACGACGGCGAAGGCGAGCGGCCTCGATGAAGGACGCCGGTTCTCCGCGGCCGTCGCCCTGGTCCTTCCGGACTACGCGGCGGAGCTGGACCTGCACCTGTCGCGCGTGCACAGCATCGCGGACGAAGGAGAGGCGCACCGCGCGCGGATTCGCGGCAAGAGGCTCCGTTACGTGCTGGAGCCGATCGCGGACGACGTGGAGGGAGTCGACGACCTGTTGGAGAAGCTCAAGGGCCTGCAGGACGTGCTCGGCGACCTTCGCGACGCCCAGTTGCTCTCCCGGTTCGTGACCGATCTGGAGCGTGAGGCTGGTCCCGGCCCCCGGGCGAGTGCAGCTCCCGGACTCCGTCGACTGGCCGAGCTGCTGGACCAGGAGCAGCACGACCTGTTCGAGCGGCTGCGCGAGACATGGCTCGGGACCCGGAGCGCCGACTTCTTCGCGACGATCGAAGGAGTGCGCGAGTACCTGGTGGCCACCGGTTCGGCGGATATCGAGATCGAGCGGAAGTACCTGCTCTCGGGCCTTCCACCAGCCCTCGCCGGGCGCGACAGCCGCTGCATCGAACAGGGGTATATCCCGGGCGAGAGGCTGCACGAACGGGTGCGCCGAGTCCGGCAGGGAAGCGACGAGTGGTACGTGCGCACCGTGAAGGTCGGGTCCGGCATCCGCCGGATCGAACTCCAGGAAGACACCGACCGCGGCACGTTCGAAGTCCTGTGGCCCCTGACTCGAGGTCGCCGGGTGATCAAGCGGCGATACCGGGTTCCCGAAGGCAGTCTGACGTGGGAAGTGGACGAGTTCACGGACCGCGAGCTGGTGCTCGCGGAGGTCGAGCTTCCCTCCGAGGATGTGAAGCCGAAGCTGCCGGACTGGCTTGCCCCGTACGTGGTGCGCGAGGTCACGGACGAGCCCGAGTACGTCAACATTAACCTGGCCCGCTGAGGATCGACCGCATGAGCTCGAAGCCAGAGGCTGCGAACGGCATTCCGACATTCGAAGAAGCGCACGCGTTGTTCGAGAGCGCCGAGCGTGGAGCTTCCGTACCGCGTTCCGCTTACAAGCAGCAAGCGGCGGCCCTGCGCGAGGACCTGCTCGAGGCACAGACCAACCTGCGCGAATCCGATTTTCCCGTGGTGGTGATGTTCGCCGGAGTGGACGGTGCCGGGAAGGGAGCCCTCACGAACCTCCTCAACGAGTGGATGGACCCCCGTGGAATCACCACGCGCGCTTTCGGCGAGCCTACCGTGCCCGAAGCCGTGCGTCCCAAGTACTGGCGGTTCTGGCGCGACCTGCCTCCCCGTGGAGACATCGGCCTGTTCCTGAGCGCCTGGTACACGGACCCACTTCTGCAACGGGTGTACGGCGAGACCAGCGATGCCGAGCTCGAGGCACAGATCGATGAGATCAACGCGTTCGAGAAGACGCTCGCGGACGACGGCTACCTGTTTCTCAAGTTCTGGATGCATCTCGGCCGGGAGGCCCAGAAGGCCCGCCTCGAGGAGCTCGAGTCGGACCCGCTGCAGCGCTGGAGGGTGACGCGCAAGGACTGGGAGCACTGGACGATGTACGACCGGTTCATCCGGTTCTCCGGCCACATCATCCAGCGGACGGACACCGAGTGGGCCCCGTGGATCATCGTGGAGGGTGCGGACCCGAACCATCGCAGCCTGGTCGTGGGAGAGGCGCTGCGCGACCGGATCACCGGGCGGCTCGGCGAGACGTCGTCCGACGGCTCAGCCGGTTCACCTCCGGTCGGGATGGCCGGAGCAGAGGGTCCCGTTCCCACCGAGATCCGTCCGGTGACGGTGCTCTCCGCGCTCGACACGAGCAAGACGATAGAGAAGAAGACCTACCGCGAAGAGCTCGCCCGGCTGCAGGCTCGCCTGAACCGTCTGTACCGCGTCGCCCGTGAGAGGGGCCGCTCGACGATTCTGGTATTCGAGGGGTGGGATGCGGCCGGGAAGGGCGGCGCGATACGCAGGATCACGCCCGCCCTGGATTCCCGGGACTACCAGATCGTATCCATTGCCGCTCCGACGGCGGAGGAGAACGACCACCACTACATGTGGCGGTTCTGGCGCCACCTCCCCGGAGCCGGCCGGGTCCTCATCTTCGACCGCAGCTGGTACGGACGAGTCCTGGTCGAGAGGGTCGAGGGCTTCGCCACCCAGGAGGAGTGGCTCCGAGCCTACGAGGAGATCAACGATTTCGAGGCGCAGCTCGTGAGCCACGGATCGATCCTGGTGAAGTACTGGATCCACATCACGCCGGACGAGCAGGACCGGAGGTTCAAGGCTCGTGAAGAAACGCCGTACAAGCGCTGGAAGCTCACGGACGAGGACTGGCGGAACAGGGAGCGGTGGCAGGCCTACGAGGTAGCGGTGGACGACATGGTGAGGCTTACGGGCACGCCGATTGCTCCCTGGTACCTGATAGAAGGCAACGACAAGAGGTACGCGCGCGTTCATGCGCTCGACATCCTGTGCGATGCCCTGGACCGGGCCCTCGACTACCCGCTCCGGGACCTCGAAGGAATTCAGATGGCAAGGACGGGTCGGTAAACGAATGGATGACAAGGACTTCAGCGGCGGACCGGACGGAAACGGGTCGCGCGCACGTTCCGGTTGGGCGGAGGGAGTGAGCCTTCCGGACCACCTGCGCCCGCCTCTGCCGAGTCGCCGCCCCGCCGAGGAGGCCGATTCGCCGGACGACGGCGATTTCGACCTTCCTATCGCGGAATCGGAGGCCGACGCACCGAAGTCTGCCCCGGTCGATGGCATCCTGCCGGACCCACCGCCCGCGGCCGAGGATCTCCCGTCCGAGCCGGTCGCAACCCGATCGACGCCCCCCGACACGGTGCCGGCGCCGGAATCCGGGGCGGAGATCGACCTGGACGACACCTCGCTGTACCTGAACCGCGAGCTTACGTGGCTCAACTTCAACTACCGCGTTCTTGCCGAAGCCGAGGACGAGCGAACGCCGCTGCTCGAGCGCCTCAAGTTCGTGGCGATCGTGAGCTCGAACCTCGACGAGTTCTTCATGAAGCGGATCGGCGGCCTCAAGCAGCAGGTAGGCGCCGGTGTGACGAAGCTGAGCGTCGACGGCCGAACCCCGCAGGAGCAGATCGACGAGTCGTACGCGGTGGTCCGCGACCTCGTGGCGCGGAAGCGAATCGCGTTCCTCGAAATCGCGGTCGCGCTGACCGAGCACGACGTGGTGATCGCGGGATATGACGACCTCGACGAGGAAGACCAGCAGTGGCTGCGCCAGCACTACGTCGAGAACATCTATCCCCTGGTCACTCCCCAGGCCACGGACCCGGCGCACCCGTTCCCGTTCATTTCGAACCTGTCGCTGAACCTCCTGGTGACGCTGCGCCTGCCCGGCGACCCTTTCACCTCACTGGCGCGGGTGAAAGTGCCGGTGGGCACGGGAACGCCCCGGTTCCTGCAGCTGCCCGATCGCAACGTGTTCGTGCCCCTGGAACAGGTCATGGCAGCCAACCTCGACCTGCTGTTCCCGGGAATGGAGATCGACGCCTGCGAGCTGTTCCGGGTCACGCGGAACGCCAACACCGAGCTGGAAGAGGACGAGGCAGACGACCTGCTTGCGATGATCGAGACGGAGCTGAGGCAGCGGAGGCTCGCGCCCATCGTGCGGCTCGAGGTGGCGGCCGGAATGGACCCGGTTCACCGCGGGATGCTGGCCTCCGAGCTCGGGCTGGACGAGGACTCGGACGTGTTCGAGATGAAGGGCACCCTGGGCCTCGGCGACCTGTGGCAGTTGGTGGCGATCGAAGCCCCGGAGCTCAAGGACATGCCGCACCACCCGGTGGACCACCCGCAGATCGTCTCGGATGGGTCCATCTTCCACACGATCCGCGACGCGGGGTCACTCCTCGTGCATCACCCGTACGAGTCGTTCTCCACATCGGTCGAGCGCTTCCTGCGCGAGGCGAGCCTCGATCCGAAGGTGCGCGCCATCAAGATGACGGTATATCGGACGTCGGCGGACTCGAAGGCCGTCGACTACCTGATCGAGGCGGCACGGAACGGCAAGCAGGTCACGGCCGTGGTCGAGCTGAAGGCGCGTTTCGACGAGGCGGCCAACATCCGGTGGGCCAACCGGCTGAGCGGGTACGGCATCCACGTGACGTACGGCGTGGTGGGACTCAAGACCCACTGCAAGGCGGTGCTCGTGGT